>DATLKS010000458.1:0-4564 GCA_035538255.1 Terriglobales bacterium | reverse complement strand
GATGCTCTGCGGAAAATCATGAACGACGGCGGCGTAATTACAGAAGATTGGGAGCTCGCGCGCGCTCTCTCTTTAGGGGACAAAGCCGTAGGTACTCCCGTTTTGGAGCAGCTTTATGCCAAGATGAAAGATAAGCCGGTGAGCGTCGATCTCGATAGGCTCTGGCGGCAGCTCGGGGTATCGCAGAAAGATGGGATAGCAACATTCGACGACCACGCGCCACTGGCTCCAATTCGGGAAGCGATCTCAAGCGGTAAGTCGGGAAAAATGGCGAAGTTCGAGCAGTCAGTGGACTCGTTAATGACGTTGCATAAGTAAAGTTCGTTCTGGATACGGCAGCGGGCCCGCGCGACGAGCTTTGCCTCCCTCGCGCGGCGGATAGTCCAGCCGGAACAATGAAGAATTCCGATTCCAAGCCCAAATCCTTTCGCGGAACTCTCGAACACCTTAGTGGAGGCCTCGGCTGGGTCATCGTGCGTATACCTTTCGATGTGAAGAAAACCTGGGGAGGCGCTCGCGTGAAAGTCAGAGGAGAGGTGAATGGCGCAACCTTTCGGACCTCGGTCTTTCCCCAGAAGGACGGTGGGTCGTTTCTTCTGATAAATAAACAAGTCCAGAAAATGGCGCGAATCGTTGTCGGGAGCACAGCGGAGTTCCATATCGAAGCCGACATAGCGCCGCGCGAGGTGGAAGTTCCAACCGAATTGACCTCCATATTCAGGCAAAGCAAGCGGCTGCAGAAATGGTTTGATTCGCTGAGCTACTCCTATCGGCTTTGGATTAGCCGCTGGATCGCCGAGCCCAAGAGCACGCAGAGCCGCAGACGCCGTGCAGACCAGATTGCCGAGCGCATGATGGAAACTATGGAAGCCGAGCGCGAACTCCCGCCGCTTATCCAGCTCGCTTTGGAGCGCAATCCGATCGCGCGCCAGGGCTGGCAGAGCATGACGCCGCGGCAACGCCGGGGCGAGCTCATGGCCATTTTCTACTACCGCACGCCGGAATCGCGGGAACGCCGACTGCAGAAAACTCTGGAATTCGCAAAGAACGTTGCCAATCGAAAGGCCGGCAAGACTCTGACTTAGTCCACGCGAGCTCCTGGTCGCTGCACGCCCTACTTATCCCAAGATTCTCTATCTCATTCTCTGGGGGTCTCTGTTCACGTGATCGCCCACGAGCCATAATGTCGATGTGAAGTTCTGATTCGAAGGAGAATGAAGCATGAGCACAGCAGCGTATCCGTATGACACACGGTTGAACCTCCTGCATCAGCCGCTTGAGCTGATCGACGAGAAGGCGCTCTCCAATGCAGCTCCGCAGAAGTGGTACAACCAGACGCTATGTGCAGTAAACGCTTCTGTAGTGCGCCTGGGCGTGATCGAGGGCGAGTATCACTGGCACAAGCACGATCATGATGACGAGTTCTTTTATGTAGTCGAAGGCAATCTGCTGATCGATTTGCAGGATCGTGTAATTGACTTGCAGCCACGCCAGGGCTTCGTCGTTCCCAAAGGAGTGCTGCACCGGACGCGCGCCCCGCATCGAACAGTGATCCTAATGGTCGAGAATGCCGGCATTATTCCGACTGGCGACTGACATCCAGTAAACTGGAGATCAATAAACCCGCGTAGATCTGCAATATCTGCGTGAATCCGCGTGAGCTTTTGCTGTTGATTTTTCAAAAAATTCTATGGCAGCGCTGAAACGTCCGATTGCAATTTATTACGAGCATCCACACTGGTTCGACCGACTCTTTGCTGAGCTCGACCGGCGCGGCACTCCATACGAGCGGGTGGACGCTACCCGTCATCACTTTGATCTGCAGGCGAACGGCAACCGCCGGTATTCGCTCGTCTTTAATCGCATGAGTCCGTCGGCATATACACGCGGCCATGGACACGGGATTTACTACACGGTCAATTATCTCGAACATCTCGAGCGCCTGGGAACGCGCGTGATCAACGGCTCGCGCGGATTCCGCAACGAAATTTCCAAGGCATCGCAGCTCTCGCTGCTGCACTCGCTCGGCCTGCCTTATCCTCGGGCGCGAGTCATCAATCATGCCGAAGAGGCGCCTGCTGCCGCGGACGGGTTCCGCTTTCCGGTGATCGTAAAACCGAACATCGGTGGCAGTGGGAAAGGAATCGTGCGGTTCGATACGCACGAAGCCCTCGCGCACGCTGCGCACAACGGCCAGTTGTCGCTGGGTCTGGATAACACTGCACTCATGCAGGAGTTCATTCCCGCGCGCGACGGACACATCACACGAGTGGAGGTGGTCGGCGGCAAGTATCTCTATGCGATCAACGTCTACATTACCGGCGAAACCTTCGATCTGTGCCCGGCCGACATCTGTAAGACCACAGGCGGAGTCGAGCTGAATCTGGCTACGTGCGCAGTGGAGGCTCCCAAAGCGGGACTGCGAGTGGAAGGCTATACGCCGCCAGCGCCAGTAATCCAAAACGTGGAGCGCATCATGCAAGCCGCCGGCATCGACGTCGGCGGCATCGAGTACGTAATCGACGATCGCGACGGCCAGCTCTACTACTACGACATCAATGCGCTCTCGAACTTTGTCTCCGATGGGCCGCGCGTGATCGGCTTTGATCCATTCGTGAACCTGGTGGATTATCTCGAGGAGCAGGCGCGAGAAGCCTTGAAAAAGGAGGCGGCAGAGTAATGCGATACGGGTATTGGCTTCCTGTTTTCGGCGGCTGGCTGCGCAACGTGGAAGACGAAGGCATGCAGCCAACATGGGATTATGTAAGCCGCCTCGCGCGCCGCAGCGAGCAGATTGGCTATAGTCTCACGCTCATTGCCGAGTTGAATCTCAACGACATCAAGGGTGTCGATGCCCCGGCGCTCGATGCCTGGTCCACGGCGGCCGCTTTAGCGGCTGTTACCCACGAATTGGAGCTGATGGTGGCGGTGCGCCCCACGTTTCATCTTCCAGCGCTGCTGGCCAAGCAGGCCGCCAACATCGACCATATCAGTAACGGTCGCGTTTCGCTGAATGTCGTCTCATCATGGTGGGCGGAGGAGGCGAAGAAGTTTGGCGTGCACTTCGAGCAGCATGACGATAGGTATGCACGGACATCGGAATGGTTGGATATTGTGGATGCTGCCTGGAAGCGCGATCACTTTTCCTACTCCGGGAAGTACTATTCGGTGCAAGACACGGTGGTTCAGCCCAAGCCGGTGGCAAAGCCGCGTCCTACGATCTACGCAGGTGGAGAATCCGAGGCGGCGAAGAATTTGATTGCCTCAAAGTGCGATGCCTACGTGATGCACGGCGATCCGCCCGATCGGATTCGCGAAAAAATCCGCGATCTAGCCGATCGGCGGGAGAAGTTCGGGCTCGGTCCAATGAAGTATGGAGTGGCTGGTTATGCCATCGTCCGCGACAGTGAAGCCGAAGCCAAGCGCGAGATGGAACGCATTACAGATGTGAAGCAAAGCGCGGCAGGATACGGCAATTATCAACAGTGGCTGGCGAACACTCAACTCGAACAGCGCGTATCGCTCGAAGACTATTCGGTGTCAAATTGCGGGCTCCGCTCAGGATTGGTCGGCACGGCGGAGCAGGTACGCGAACGCGTAGCAGAATTCGAAGATGCTGGAGTGGATCTGCTGCTGCTGCAATTCAGTCCGCAGTTCGAGGAGATGGAGCGATTCGCCGCCCAGGTGATTGAACATTCGGCTGCCAGTTCCCAGCCACCAGCTACCAGCGAGAGCGTGGCTGAGGCGGTGAGTTAGGTCAAACCGGTTCGCCGAAGCTGAAACTCGAAACGCCCTCGCGATTTCCTTCCAAGCTATTGAGGCACAGGACCTTATTCTCCGGTCAACAGCACTCCTTCGCCGTATAATCACGGCTTACCTTTTGTTCCCTCATGCGTCTATCGGGAAGTAAGTAAAAGATTTAAAGGCAATCGCGCAGGCCCGATTAACTCAGGAGTGGAAATGCCAAGTCTAGCCGCAGTGGCGGGCGGCCTGATCGCCCTCGGCTCTGCCCCATCTTCATCCATGGCGACTGCTGGTCAGGCGCGGGGAGTGAAGGCTAGAGACGACCATATTGTCCCGCCGGCCAGTACAGCCGGGAGTCCGATGGTGAGCCACACACTCAACCGGGTCAACGATGCCGACTTGATTCGCGAGGCGCAGCGTGGTTCACGCACTGCGTTCGAAGAGTTGGTTCGTCAATACGACCAGGCGGTGTTGCGCCTGGCGTTGCACTTGACCGGCTCGGAGGCTGAGGCGCAGGACATCTATCAGGACGCTTTCCTGAAGGCATATCGGCATCTCGGCAACTTTCGCTTCGAGTGCTCTTTCTATACGTGGATGTATCGCATCGTCACTAATCTGTGCCTCGATCACCTGCGCAAGAAAAAGACTCGGCGCGAGGATTCGCCGGTGATGGTCGATTCCAGCGGCGAGGAGCACAGCCTCCTGGATATGGTGGCCGACGATCGCGCCGGAGCGAATCCGGAGCGTGACCTGATGCGTCGCGAACTTGGCGGCAAGATCAACACCGCTCTGCAACAACTGACGCCCCGCGAACGCATGG
>DATLKS010000457.1:0-5511 GCA_035538255.1 Terriglobales bacterium | reverse complement strand
TTGCGTTCGATACACGCGAAAAGCCGGAGGAATTCTCCTCCGGCTTTCGAAATTTACATCGATCCTTGCTTACAGAGCGCGAACTTCTTCGGCCTGCAAACCTTTTTGACCCTTGGTCACCTTAAACTCCACCCGTTGACCCTCGGCCAGGCTGCGGAAGCCATTGGCCTGAATCGCGGAGTGATGGACGAAAACGTCCTCGCCGCTCTCGCGCTGAATAAAACCAAAGCCCTTGGCATCGTTAAACCACTTCACTGTTCCTTGTTCCATTTGTAGATACACTTCTTTCATTGTTGATATCACGTTGAATTGAATCGGAAGTTACTTCAGGGCAGGTACTGCGTTTCAGGCGAGGACTTGCTCAAACGTCCGTGTCGAATTGAACGTGACTGCAGTATAACACGAACATCTGCAGCCCCCGTCAGACAATCCACAGGCCAGCATCCGTTCGCAAAAATCAGTATGCTCAGTGGTGGCATGTCGGAGGTGTTGAATGCCGCACACCGAAGCCGTCCAGGAGACGGTTAGAGCCTCGTCGAATCCTCTTACGTCAGATGAAGTCCGCAAGCTTCACGCCTATTGGAGCGCCGCGAATTATCTCACCGTCGGTCAGATTTACCTCAAAGACAATCCATTGCTGGAGCGGCCGCTTTCCCGGGACGATATCAAGCCGCGCCTGCTTGGCCATTGGGGTACGACCGCTGGGTTGAACTTCATCTACACGCATCTGAATCGCCTGATCGTCAACCATGACCTGAACATGATGTACGTCATCGGTCCAGGACACGGCGGACCGGGACTTGTGGCGCACACATATCTTGAAGGCTCATATACGGAAATCTATCCGAACATTGAGCTAAACCGCCACGGCATGCAGCGTCTCTTTCAGCAGTTTTCCTGGCCATACGGCATTCCAAGTCACGTCGCGCCAGAGACTCCCGGCTCCATTCATGAAGGTGGAGAGCTCGGCTATTCGCTGCTGCATGCGTGTGGCGCCGCATTCGACAATCCCGACCTGATTGTCGCGTGCATCGTCGGCGACGGCGAGGCGGAAACCGGAGCATGCGCAACGAGTTGGCATTCGAACAAATTCCTAAATCCCGCGAAAGACGGAGCCGTGCTGCCGATCCTGCACCTGAACGGCTTCAAGATTGCGAATCCCACGATTCTTGCTCGCATTGGTGAGGAAGAGCTGCTCAGTCTTTTTCGTGGATACGGTTATCATCCCATTCTCATTTCCGGAAGTGATCCCGCCGAGATGCATCAACTCATGGCCGCGACGCTCGACAGCATCCTCGACGAGATTCGCACGATCCAGCAGCGCGCACGCAAAGAGCAAAATCCGAAGCGTCCGCGCTGGCCGATGCTGATCCTGCAAACTCCCAAAGGCTGGACCGGACCAAAGGAGATCGACGGTAAACCGGTCGAAGGCACTTGGCGCTCCCACCAGGTTCCGGTGGACGATGTGAGGAATAATCCTGACCATCTGCGAATTCTTGAGGATTGGCTCAGGAGCTACAAACCTCAGGAGCTGTTTGACCAGAACGGGAAGCTGAGAGCCGAGCTAGCCGCGATGCCGCCAAAAGGACGGCGTCGGATGGGCATGAATCCGCACGCCAACGGTGGGCTCTTGCTCGAGACGCTCACCATGCCTCACTTTCGTGACTACGCGGTGAAAGTCGAGAAGCCTGGCAGGATCGAGGCTGAAGCCACTCGGGTGCTAGGAAAGTTCTTGCGGGACGTCATCCGACAAAATTCCGAGGAGAGGAATTTTCGGCTCATGGGGCCGGACGAAACCGCTTCGAATCGTCTGGATGCGGTGTATGAAGCCACGGGGAAAGAATGGATGGCGGCGATCGAAAGCGTGGATATGAACCTCACCACCGACGGACGGGTGATGGAAGTCCTGAGCGAACATATGTGCCAGGGATGGCTGGAGGGATATCTCCTTACGGGACGTCATGGCCTATTTAATTGCTATGAGGCATTCATCCACATCGTGGACTCGATGTTCAATCAGCATGCGAAATGGCTGAAGACAACGCGTCAGCTTCCCTGGAGAAAGCCGATCGCCTCGTTGAACTATCTTCTGAGTTCGCACGTGTGGCGGCAGGACCATAATGGATTTTCCCATCAGGATCCCGGATTCATCGATCACGTAGCGAACAAGAAAGCCGACATCATTCGAATCTATTTGCCGCCGGATGCGAACACGCTGCTGTCCGTGGCCGACCACTGCCTGCGCAGCAGAAACTATGTGAACCTGATCATTGCTGGAAAGCAGCCTGCGCCGCAATGGCTCGACATGGAATCGGCCGTGCGGCACTGCACCGCAGGGCTTGGCATTTGGGAATGGGCAAGCAATGACAATGGCGATCCGGACGTTGTTATGGCATGTGCCGGCGATGTGCCGACACTGGAAATAGTGGCTGCGGTTTCTCTTCTGCGCGAGCAGGTTCCTGACATCCGCATCCGCGTAGTGAATGTCGTCGATCTGATGACGCTGCAGCCGGCGACCGAGCATCCTCACGGCCTGGCTGATCAGGATTTTGACGAAATATTTACTACTGACCGGCCCGTAATCTTCGCCTTCCACGGATATCCGACGCTGATACATCGACTGACGTACCGCCGTCGCAATCACAACAATATTCACGTGCGTGGCTACAAAGAAGAAGGAACGACTACCACCCCGTTCGATATGGTCGTGCTCAACAACATGGATCGCTATCAGCTTGCGCTCGACGCTATTCGTCGCATTCCCAGATTAAAGAACCTCACCGACAGAGCGACGGAGACATTTTATGAGTGCATTCAGCGCCACAAAATCTATGTTTCAGAAAACGGTGAAGATTTGCCTGAAGTAAAAAACTGGAAGTGGAACCTCTAAACAGCTAGATGAGCAAGCCGCCTGGCGACTCCGCAGTTCTCGCGCTCAACAGCGGCTCGTCTTCGCTTAAATTGGCGCTATACTCGTTCCATAATGGGATGCCTAGTAAACTGTTCTGGGGCGAGGCTGAAGAGATCGGAAGTAAGAATGGCCGCTTATGGTTTCGCGGCGATCCGAGCCTTTCCGTAGATGAAGTTCGGGGCTTCGCCAGTACGGGGGACGCTGCCGACTATCTAATCGGGGCACTCCGAAAAAGGTCGCTGCCTAAGCCAATAGCGCTGGGGCATCGGATCGTGCATGGTGGCCCATCACTTCGTCAACATCAGCGAATCACGTCTGACGTGCTGGCTCAACTTCAAGACGCTGTTCCGTTCGCACCACTCCACGTCCCTCCTGCCTTGGAGGTAATTCGACGCGCGATGAGCGTTTATCCCGCCGTGCCCCATTTCGCTTGCTTCGATACAGCTTTCCATCGCACGATTCCCGACTATGCAGCGCGATTACCGTTCAATATTGAATTCTGGAAACGAGGACTGCGGCGCTACGGCTTCCACGGTCTCTCGTGTGAATCGATCGTGCGCGCGCTCGGCGATGACCTCGTACCACATACTGTAGTGGCGCATTTAGGGAACGGGTGCAGCCTTACGGCGATCGAGAACGGCCGCTCAGTTGAGACCACAATGGGACTTACTCCGACTGGCGGGATCATGATGGGAACGCGGAGCGGGGACCTCGATCCCGGCGTTTTGTTCAATCTGCTGCGCAGTAGCTATGGCGTCGAGCAGGTAGATTCCTTGGTCAACCATAATTCTGGCTTATTGGGAGTGTCTGGCACGAGCAGCGACATGCGCCGCCTGCTTGAGAGCCGAAAACGTGACGACCACGCCCACTTGGCGGTCGAGATGTTCTGTTATCAAATCCGCAAGAGCATTGGAGCAATGGCGGCTGTGCTTGGGGGCATCGACCTCCTCGTATTCACCGGCGGCATTGGTGAACATTCTCCTACAATTCGGCAGCAAATCTCCACCGGATTAGAGCACCTTGGAATCCGGCTCGATGAAATTGCAAATCAACAGAACGCGGCGAGGATTGCGTGGATCGAGGCTAGTTGTGACGTTCGCGTAATCGAATCGGACGAAGATCGCGAAATTGCGATTCACTCATACAAATTGGCCGGTGAGGGAACGACTTAGACCTCGAGCTTGACTGCCTCTACTCTGCGCACGAGTAAAGGCTTGAAAGAGCCGGTCCCGCACCTTTTGCTGTGTGCTTTGACCAAGTGCAAACGGAAACGACGCTGGTGTGCGAATAGCTGCCCTCTGGCTTCCTGCAGTGCAGGATTGAGTCGCCGCAAGTAGTCTCCGTAACGCTGTAGCATTTGTTTCAGCTCGGCATCTTGGAAAGTAGATGCCATTTGCGTGAGAGGCTGCATCCCCTGCACACATTCGGCAACGGCTGCGATGCTGTTCTGAATATCCTGGTGGGAGGCATCCGCCGGCAATGAGAAAACGATTCGAGTACAGAGTTCGCTTTCCCGATCTGTTCCACCAATGCTTCCTTGTTTACGCCCATCATGTCTTGCTTCTTGTTTCCTTAATTCGTCTTCCTATAACCCGGCTAGCCCGTCGAGCAGGTCCGAAAGAGGAGGCTGCGGTTCGGCGGGAGCAATGACATTGCATACTCCGAGCTCTTTCTGAATGCCGTCTAGATGCGTCTTGAGGACGTGAAAATCTTCCTGCGGCATGGACGAGAACTTCACGCCGGCACGGCTGTGCTTCACCCAGACCACTCGTCCGGTTGTTCGAATAACAGCATTCCTGCCAGGCAAAGTGAAGTCGATCTGCAGCGAATCACGCACGTTTACCGCGGTATCCGTATGCAGGCACAATCCCGTATGACTCACGTCAACAATTACGCCAGAGAATGAGAGTGATCCCTTCCTGGCTTCGACGGGAATTTTGACCAACGCACGAAATGCGCTTCGCCGCTGACGGATCATGGATCCATAGGCCGCGCGCATGCAGCGCAATGCGTGTTCAGAAGTTCCGGGCTTCTGCATCGCAATGGCCACTCCGGAATTGAACGCAGAGTTCATCTCTTCAGCGGTATTTACCAGCGCAATGGCAAAGCATTCTTGATTAAGCTCGGAGCGCCGCAGCTCCTTCATCAGCGCGGTTGCCTGCGAGTTCCACTCGACGATCACACAATCAAGTACGCGCTCTGAAATTACTTTCATTGCGTGCCCCTCATCCATGCAAAGCACGATCTCGATCGCCAGATCATCCAGAATGCGATTCATCATGCCAAGCAGCTCGACATCTCTGCACAAGAACATGCCGTTTAGAGCTATTGCTGCCTTCACCGAACCCTCCTCGGGTTTGAAGATTCTTTATTGAGGTCTGCCCGGAAACCCTCTAATCCCTTCATCGACCGGTATGAGGTCGGCTTTAGTTCTTATCTCGCAACGGGCCGTGTCGCCAGTTCATGGCCTTTCGTGCACCATCTACAGGAACATCGTTGCCAATGACAAGCGACGACAGATCTTAGGCTCACAACAAGACAAACGTGAATATCACCACGGTAATTAAGGCGTTTTTAGGCTTGCTTTGAGTCATCATAGT
>DATLKS010000456.1:0-1799 GCA_035538255.1 Terriglobales bacterium | reverse complement strand
CTTGGACAAGCTCAAATGCCAACCACAGCAAACAAGCCACAGATATCCGCCAGGTCAGCCGAAGACGAGAAGGCCCGGTCCACTGAGCTAAACCAACAGTTGTTGTCTGCAGCCCTTCTTCATAGCTACGCCGCCTCTGTTAACAACCTGCTGAGCGAGCTGGCAGGTCGCTTAGAAGTGATCTCGCAGCATGCGGCGGCAGGTGAAGTGAGTCAGCAGAACGCGATGTTCTTAAAGCTGGCAGCTACGCGGGCGACGATCGCGCGCCTGCAGACAATTTCCGCTGTGTACGATTTCCAACTAGTATCGCGCGATGATGACGATCTCGATTCAAGCGATTGCGGTCTCACTACGTTGCGAGCAAAGAGCACCGTCACCGTCGAGGAACTTCAGCGCGAGGCAGGCAAGTGAGCTGTAAGTCAACAGCTACGACATTGCTAAGGGCGAAAGGCGAGAAGTATGTCGATGCGTCGCTGCGCCATTCGCCTGTGTTGTCTCCCGGACGAGAGCCTCGAGGAGGACTAGCGATCGAACATACTGAGCTTGAACCTCCATAAGCTGGGAGCAGTCGGGAAAATGTTGGGCAGTGTCCGTGACTGGCATACAAAGATGTTCAGTGGGACGGCCTCTTTGCAAGGAGTGGGTACACTCCTGGACTCGGTAAATAATTGAAGGGACACCTAATGC
Organism: Terriglobales bacterium; assembly: GCA_035538255.1. Taxonomy (GTDB): domain Bacteria; phylum Acidobacteriota; class Terriglobia; order Terriglobales; family Acidobacteriaceae; genus Gp1-AA112. The sequence continues at coordinate 1,112 of DATLKS010000456.1, read as the reverse complement.
GTAAAACTGAAATACAAAAGATATTTGGCCAATTCGATCCTCTTCTGCATGTTGTCGTGATGCCTGTACTTCTCTTGACTTTGATTGCGACTATCCTTATCGCTAAAGCTCAGTGGCCAAAGGAACCTCTATTCCACATTTGGTTGATTATCTTGGCACTTGTGTTTCTCTTGATGAGCGTCCGAGTTGCCAGCAATAAGCGACCAATCGGGAAGGACGGCTCGCGAGACTAAGTGCGGCTACCGTGAATTCTGTTTGGCCAATAAAGAACTTCTCGCCGCACGCATCACATATCACCGTTCCCAGGTTTCATCTACTCGGAACTTGCCGCTAGAAGATTCCCATTTCCGAATCGCCGACCACGATTCGCATCCGGCGCGCGTGCGCACGCGAAATTCGTCTTGCGGCGCGAGGCTCGCCAATCTGAACTTGACTGGCGTAATCTCGTCGCCCTAAGCTAAGAATTCTTGGTATGGGGCGCAAGGCGCAAAAGAACGATTCGTTGCCCGGTTCACTGGACATGTTGATTCTGCGCACGCTGTCGCGACGCGATCTCCACGGTTACGGCATAGTCCAGTTCATTCAACAATCGTCCGACAATGAGCTCCTCGTCGAGGAGGGCTCGCTGTATCCCGCTCTCCAGCGGCTAGAGCTAAACGGCTGGATCGACGGTGTCTGGGGGGTGACGTCGAACAATCGGCGGGCGAGGATCTACAAGATTACGGCGGCCGGCCGCAAACAGTTGGCGGTTGAAACTCGGAAGTACTCAAAACTCACGTTGGCGATCGCCCGTGTGATGGGAGCGGAGTGACGGCCATGTTGATACGACGGCTGAGGTATTGGATGGAGAGCGCCAGGCGCAGCGAGGCGCTGCGCGAGGAAATGGAACTCCACCTTGCGGAGAAGGCTGCGGAACTGCAAGCAGACGGTATGACGCCGGAGTGCGCCCGGGCTGAAGCGCGCCGCCGATTTGGCAACGTCGGACTGAAGTACGAAGAGTCACGGGAAATTTGGATGACACGGTTTTGGTCGGAATTCGGCCAGGATGTCCGTTATGGCTGTCGCACCATGACCGCCAACAAAGCGTTCAGCGCCCTGGCGGTCTTGTCGCT
>DATLKS010000455.1:0-4101 GCA_035538255.1 Terriglobales bacterium | reverse complement strand
CATATCCTTCTCTTTATCTTTGGCGCGCGGGTCGGTGGGGGAGATGCTCTGCTGCTTTAACTCCTGCTGAAGCTCTTCTCTACTCTTGACCAGGTCCGAGCGGGTGATGATCGGGTCGTTTACGCGTGCAACGATCTCCTCAATGACCGTATCGGCGGTGAGTGAAAGGGAGAAGATAAAAACCGCAATAAGACTAAGGAATAACTTACGGCTCATAAGCGTGTGTTCTGGCACTATTCTACCTCGTGCGTGGCTTTCCTTCTGCTCCTTAGACCGCAGACCGCGCTTTGCGTGTTAACCTCAAAGCCGATGTCGGCCCCTGACTCACCCTTTGTTCGCGCTTGTCGCAGGCAGCCGGTGGATGTGACTCCCATCTGGCTCATGCGCCAGGCGGGACGGTATATGCCAGAGTACCGCCAGGTGCGAAAGCATCACACGATCCTGGAAATCTGTAAAAGCCCAGAGCTTGCCGCCGAAGTAACCATCACTGCAGCGGAACGGCTGGGCGTCGATGCAGCCATCATCTTCGCCGACCTGCTTCTTCCCCTGGAGGTGATGGGAATGGACTTCGAATTCATCGAGGGTGAGGGCCCCCACATCGGAAGGCCTGTCCGCGACGCAGACGCAATCGCACAACTCAAGAGCGATCGCGCCGCCGAACTCGACTATGTCGCCGAGGCGATTCAGATCGTCGCGCGGCATTTTGAGGCCCGACTGCCGGTAATTGGGTTCTGCGGAGCTCCCTTCACCCTGGCGAGCTACATGATCGAGGGAGGAGGATCCCGCCATTACATCGAAACGAAAGGCTTGATGTATCGCGACGCCGAGGCTTGGGACGAGCTGATGCGCCGCATCAATCGCGTGCTGGCGCAATTCGCGGCCGCGCAGGTCAATGCCGGCGCGGATGCAATTCAGGTGTTCGATAGCTGGGTAGGATGTCTCTCTCCCGTCGACTACGCCCGATTCGTCTTGCCGCATACGCGGACGTTGGTTGCAGAGCTGAAAACCGCGGGAGTGCCGGTGATCTATTTTGGAACGGGAACAGCGACCCTACTCTCGGCGATAAAGCAGACGCGCGCTGAAGTAATCGGTGTGGACTGGCGTGTTCCCCTCGATCAGGCTTTCGAGATTCTGGGTGACAAATTTGCAGTACAAGGAAATCTTGATCCAGTCATCTTGTTTGCTCCCGAAAAAGAGATCCGTCGGCAGGCGCGGGCTGTGCTCGATTCTGCCGCCGGCCGGCGGGGACACATCTTCAATCTTGGACACGGAATTCTCCCGCAAACTCCGGTCGAGAGTGTGATCGCTCTGGTTGAAGAAGTACACTCCTACAGTCAGACCCGCCGCAAATCGGTTGCTCCCAGCGTGGCGTTCTGATATGAGCGTCGCGGTCCTGCTGCTTGCGCATGGAACTCCAGACGAGATCTCAGAAATTCCTGATTACCTGCGCAACATTACAGGGGGACGACCAGTTCCCGATTCGGTAATCGCTGAAATAAGCCATCGTTACAGCCAGATCGGCCGCTCTCCTCTCACCGAGATCACTCTTCGTCAGGGCAAGCTGCTTTCTGAACGCCTCAAGATCCCCGTCTATGTAGGCATGCGCAATTGGAAACCTTACATCGCCGACGTGACGGATCGGATGCGCTCAGCCGGAATCCGACGATGCGTCGCTATTTGCCTCGCCCCGCAGAATTCGCGCACGAGCGTGGGGCTCTATCGGGACGCTGTGAACAAGAATGCAGAAGGATTGGAAGTTGAGTTCATCGAAGCTTGGCACAATCATCCGCTGCTAATTGAGGCTTTTGCAGACCGCCTCCAGGCGGCGCGAGCAAAGATGGGCAGGCTGCCTCCAGTCATCTTTACAGCGCACAGCGTTCCCACACGCACGATTGCTGAAGGAGATCCTTACGAGCAGCAGGCCCAAGAGACAGGCGCTCTCGTAGCGCGCAAGGTCGGTATGCACAAGTGGCAGTGGAGATTTGCCTTTCAGAGTCAAGGAATGTCCGGTGGACCGTGGATCGGGCCGACGGTTGAAGAAACGATGCTTCGCCTGAAAGAGGAAGGACACAGGCGCGTCTTGATCCAGCCGGTCGGCTTCGTCTGCGATCACGTCGAGGTGCTATACGACATCGATGTAGCTTTCCGCGAGTACGGCTCCAGTATTGGAATTGAAACAGCTCGCGCCGAATCACTGAATGACTCTACTCTGTTCATTGCCGCACTAGCGGATTTAGTGGACGCAAGACTGCAAAAACCAAAAGTCGAGCCGATGCAGTCGACGTCCCGAATTGACGCACACTGAGTGCGGAGATGCATCGGCTCGTTTGAGATGCGAGGCTCACGATCCCTCATCCAATTTTGCTAAGCTGCGAGTAAACGGTAGAGTCTCGCTTCACAATGCGCATAGCCATTATCGGCGGCGGCATTTCTGGCCTTACTACTGCGTTTTATCTCGAGCAGGAACGCCGGAAAGGCGCCCCCATTGAATTCACCATCTTCGAGGCCGCGCCGCGGTTTGGTGGCGTGATTCAAACTGAGCGCGTCGACGGCTGCATCATCGAAGCCGGGCCGGATTCGTTTCTCACTTCCAAGCCTTGGGCGCGCGAGCTATGCGACGACCTACGTCTATCTTCTCAGCTCATCCATTCCCAAGACTCTGCGCGCAAGACTTACATTTTGACCAATGGATCTCTGGAGCCCATTCCCTCAGGCATGCAGATGATGGTTGCGGCAAAGTTTAGTTCTGTCTTCAGATCGCGCCTTTTCTCCTGGAGAACGAAACTGGCAATTGTGGGAGAGTACCTTTCGCCTCCTGATCCGCTAGGAGCAGAAGAGGACGAGAGCGTGGCCAGTTTTGTTTCGCGCCACTTTACTCCCGAAGTCGTCGATCGTTTGGCTGAGCCGCTGCTTTCGGGAATCTATGGCGGAGATGCCTCTCGTCTGAGCGCCCGCTCGACGTTACCGCAAATGGTGGAGAACGAGGCTCGGTACCACAGCCTGGTACGCGGCGCGCTAGCGGCGAGAGATGCTCATAAGAAAGGAAAGCCGGCGCAGCCTTTATTCACGACCTTGCGCGATGGCATGCAACGCATGGTGGATTCCCTTGTTCGTCAGTTGCGGCGAGAGACTCTTCGTGTGTCACAGCGGATCGACATGCTCGGGCCGGGGGCATCCGGCTGGCAAGTTACGACTGCAGGATTGACGGAAAACTTCGATCAGGTGATTCTCGCTCTGCCTACCGAGGTGACAGCAAAGCTGATGGGAGGCATTCCGGGATCGGAGCGTCCGATCGAACTACTGGGCGAGTTCTCTTACCGCTCCGCAGTCACGGTAGTACTCGTGTATAAGAGGAGCGAGATCAGTCTGCCTTCCGGCTTTGGCTTCCTGATTCCTCGCAGCGAAGGTAAACGCATCATGGCCTGTACCTTCGTGCACAACAAATTTGCTCATCGAGCGCCAGAGGACACGGCCCTCCTGCGGGTTTTTGTCGGAGGCACACGTGACCCGGAGATCGTTAGTGCAAGTGATTCGGAGCTCATCGAGATCGTCCGCAGTGAGCTATGCGAAATCCTGAAGCTCACAGCCGAGCCCCGACTCATTCGTGTGTTCAAGTGGCCAAACAGCATGGCCCAGTACGAAGTTGGTCACATGCTTCGGGTCGCGCGGTTGGAGATGCACATGCAGCGCTTTCCCGGACTGCATCTCACCGGAAATGCTTATCATGGCATCGGTATTCCCGACTGCGTACGCTTGGGACGGGCGGCGGCGGATGCAATCATGCGCCGCATGCGCGCGCAGCGCGCTCCAGCCTGAGAAGCGACCTTTTCCTAGGAGGACGCAGCCTTGAATACCAGAATTTTGCTAGCCTGGGATGTCTCAAAATCGGTTCGTTGACCACGTCTGCCATTTGACGCCCGAGTCGCCTGCTTGTTATATTCGAATGGTTCTGCGAGTCAATTTAGTTCCTCTAGAGCGGTAGAGCTTTAGTACGAATCGGCTGTTCGGCAAAAGCTGCCGGCAGCTCCCTCGCTGACGATGCCTGCGCTGCCCTCTCCCAAGAGGGATATGCAGGCCGGGAATGACGAAACGGATCGCCTG
>DATLKS010000454.1:0-5465 GCA_035538255.1 Terriglobales bacterium | reverse complement strand
GAATGTTTTGGTGATCGCCTGGAAGATTATCCAATGGCCGCTCGTAGTCGGATTCATGTTTCTGGCGTTTGCAACGACGTACTACTTTGGTCCCAATTTGGAAGAACCAGAATGGCACTGGATCACTCCGGGTTCAGCGCTTGGTTTGCTGTTCTGGTTAGTCGCATCGTTCGGTTTTAAGCTCTACCTGCACTTCTTCAACTCATATAGCAAAACATACGGATCGGTTGGCGCGGTAATCATTCTGCTACTGTGGCTTTACATTACCGGGTTCGCGATTCTCTTAGGCGGCGAAGTGAACTCTGCCATCGGCCGCGCCCGCTGATGCTCAGCAGGAGTATGAAAATCGACACAGGAAAATTGAGCAGGATCTCAAGGCCGCATAGGAGATTTTTTTCGCCCTGTGTCTAAAGACCGTCACCTAGGCAGGATTGGTGTCACTGCCTCGCAGAGCAGCCCCTGCGTATAATCCAAATCAGGAGCATCTTTGTGGGACACATGCATGGCGCGCCTCAGCAACAGGGGCCAATGCCTCTGCCGGGAGTTCAGAACGTAATCGCCGTTGGCTCGGGGAAGGGCGGAGTCGGCAAAACTACAGTTGCCGTGAACTTGGCCGTGGCCCTGGGCAGGCTCGGCCACAAAGTCGGGCTGCTTGACGCCGATATCTATGGACCAAATGTGCCCTTAATGATGGGTGTCAATCGCCAGCCGGACGTCATCGGGCAAAACCGGATTGCTCCGATTACGAATCACGGGATCAAAGTCATCTCGGTTGGATTTATCAGCCCCGGTGACAAGCCTCTGGTCTGGCGTGGACCGATGCTGCACTCTATCATCAAACAATTTCTGCAGCAGGTCGAGTGGGGCGAGCTGGACTTTCTTATCGTCGATCTGCCACCGGGCACTGGCGACGTTGTGATCTCCCTTTTTCAGACCGTCCCCCTCACAGGCGCGATTGTTGTCTCTACTCCTTCTGACGTTTCTCTCCAGGACGCCCGCAAAGCAATCGAAATGTTTCGCAGTGTAAAGGTCGATGTCTTTGGAATTGTGGAGAACATGAGCCATTTCCGCTGTCCTTACTGTCAGCACGAGATTGACATTTTCTCGAAAGGCGGTGTGGAACGAACAGCCAAGCAGTTCGGAGTCCCGTACCTTGGAACAGTGGAGCTTGATCCGGATGTGCGGAAGGGTGGTGATACGGGACTGCCAACGGTATTGGGTGGTGAGCAATCTCCACACGCGAAGCCTTTCTTCCAATTCGCCCGTGAGATTGCCGCGACAGCCGCGGAGCACAAGACCGAGAGCGTGATCGAGGTTCAGTAAGCCGCGGTCGGCGTTTCTCTCCACCAGCGCGCTTCCGCATTACTCTCAGGTTTGCAATCGGGCCCAAAGCTGAAAAGTCGGTCGATGATTTAGCACTCCCGAACCCGGAGTGCTACCTTGACAGCATCGTCCTCAGATTCCTATCATCTAATCAACAGTAGTGTCTCTGCCTGGCCGACATAATCTCGCAGAATCAATTACTTAGCAGCATGCCAATCGCCAACATGGGCTCCCGGGAACGGGAGATCCTGACCGCCATCATCGAAACATACATCGCTACGGGCGAGCCGGTAGGGTCGCGAACTCTTGCGCGCGCGAACAAAGACCACCTTAGCCCGGCTACGATTCGTAACGTGATGGCCGACCTCGCAGATGCCGGGCTTCTGGAGCAGCCTCATACCTCGGCTGGACGCGTTCCCTCGGCTCAGGGATATCGCTATTATGTGGAGCAGCTCACAGGCCGGGCACAGATTTCACGTGCGGATCAGGAGCTGATAACCACTTCCTTCACGGGTATTGGTGACCCGCAGGAATTCCTCGAGCGCACTTCCCACGTGCTGTCGCTAATATCGCGCGGAGTAGGAGTTGCAATCTCATCCCGCTCCGGAGAGAAGAACGAGCTGGAGCACATCTATTTTTCCCGTCTCGCCTCGGGGAAAGTTCTGGCCGTAGTTGTGACAAAGTCTGGAGTAGTGCGCGATCGTGTGTTGCGCATGGATCACGACATCCCACAGACGGAGCTTGAGAGCGCAGCTAATTACATTAATGTGAATTTCCAGGGATGGACAATCGAGTCTATCCGCACTGAGCTCGCTCGCCGTTTGGAGCAGGAGCGCAGCGAGTACGATCAATTGATGGCTTCGCTCGAACAGCTCTATCGTGGCGGCGCTTTGCATCAGCAGGACGATGAAAACTTCGTCTACGTCGAGGGGGTTTCGAACCTCATCGTCAAGGATGCTGACCGTGAGCGTCTGCGTGAGATGCTGCGGATCTTGGAAGAAAAGCAGCGCATTATCGAGCTCCTATCCAGCTACGTAGATACGAAGCAGGAAGCCGTTCGTGTGGTGATCGGTCTCGAAGAGCGCCTGCCCGAGATGCGCAACCTTGTTCTAATAGGAGCACCGGCGCGCGTGGGAGAGCAAGTGGTCGGATCGCTGGCTGTGATTGGTCCGACGAGGATGGATTACGAGCATACGATTACCGCAGTCTCATACATCGCGCAGCTCTTCGACAAGGTTCTAAACGAAGATCAATAATCTGAATTCATCGGCAAGGCATATGGCAATCAAGAACGATCAAGACCAGGCGGTACAGACGGCAGAGAACGAACAGCCAAACGGCGCGCATGAATCGTTGCCTGCGGCAGATGCGCGGGAACTCGCGCAGGAATCTCAGGGAGGAGTCTCCCGGCAGGAATATGAGCGAGTGACCCAGGAGCGTGATGCGCTGCTCGATCGTCTTGCCCGTCTTCAGGCTGAGTTTGAGAATACTCGTAAGCGTTATTTACGCGAGCAGGCTGATTTCCGCGAATACGCTACTGCAGACGCCGTCAAGACCTTCTTACCCGTGCTCGACAATTTCAATTTAGCTCTTCGCAGTCAGCCATCTGAAGCAGCGGACCCGGCTTTGCGTTCCGGAATCGAGCTCATCCGCAAGCAAATGGAAGATGCGCTTGCGCGCCTGGGAGTGCAGGCGGTTCCGGCACAAGGTCAAACCTTCGATCCTCGTGTTCACGAGGCCATCGAGATGGTGAAATCCAGCGACCACGCCGACCACGAAATCATCGAAGAGCTACAGCGCGGCTACAAACTCAAAGACCGGCTGTTGCGGCCGGCGATGGTTCGCGTAGCCACGAATCCAACAACAAAGTAACGGAGAATCGCACTGCCTACTAACGTGAAGCGCGATTACTACGAGGTCCTCGGTGTGAGCAGAAGCTGCACCGAGCAGGAGCTCAAGAGCGCATACCGGAAGCTCGCGATGCAGTATCACCCTGATCGCAATCCAGGGGATAAGTCTGCCGAGGAGAAGTTCAAAGAGGCGAGCGAAGCGTACAGCATTCTTTCCGACGAGAACAAGCGTGCTCAATACGACCGCTTCGGCCATGCAGGTATCGGCGGAGCAGGATTCGGCGGCTTCGATGCTTCTAGCTTCCAGGATCTCAGCGAGATCTTCGGCGACATCTTCGGTTTCGGAGACGCTTTTGGTGGTGGCGGACGGCGTCGCAGCCGTGCGCAGCGCGGAGCCGACCTGCGGGCCGATATCGCTATTGAGCTTAAAGATGCAATCTTCGGCAAGACCACCGAAATTCCAGTTCGCAAGACTGAAACCTGCGATGCGTGTCATGGAACCGGCGCCGCGCAGGGCAAGCAGCCGACGACCTGCAGTGCCTGTGGTGGCCGTGGGCAGCTTCGGTATCAGCAAGGCTTTTTCAGTGTTGCTCGTACTTGTGGGACCTGTGGCGGCACTGGACAAGTAATTACCGATCCTTGCAAAACATGCCGCGGCGAGGGACGCGTAATTCGCGAGCACACGATGAAGATCGAGATTCCGCCGGGCGTCGAAGATGGCACTCGCATTCGCTATCAAGGCGAGGGTGAAGCTGGCGCATTCGGCGGCCCGGCTGGCGACCTTTATGTTGTGCTCACAGTGAAGGAAGACCCGCGTTATGCACGCGACGGCAACAACCTACACTGCATGGTGTCGATCTCATTTCCGCAGGCAGCGCTCGGAACAGAGGTTAAGGTTCCGACGTTCGAGGGCGACTATACATTGAAGATTCCGGCAGGCACGCAGAGCGGCCAACAGATCCCGATTCGGAACAAAGGTGTTCCGGTTCTGCGAGCACGCGGGCGCGGCGACCTCATTGTGCACGTTGAAGTGCAGATCCCTAAGAAACTCACTCAGCGGCAGCGGGAGCTGCTCGAAGAACTTAGCTCCATTACTGAGATCGATGACAAGCACGACAAGCGCAGCTTCTTCGAGCGGATGAAAGCTCGGATCCAGCAGTAGCGTCCACAAAAATGACTCGACGCCGCTGGATTGCCGACGAGGTCTCGGGCGACCGGGCCTTTCTCCTCGGCAAAAATGCCGACCATCTAGTTAGAGTCCTGCGCGCGCGAGTTGGGCAGCAGTTCGAGATCGCTACTCCCGAAGGTGTTCGTATCGGCGAGATTGTCGAGATCGAGCCCAACCGTGTGGTGTTCTCGACGAACAAACTTCCGGACTTTAGCGACGCGACCAATGCGTTAGTCCAAATAGGTCTTTATCTTTGCGTGTTTAAGTTTGATCGGTTCGAATGGGCAGTAGAGAAGTGTACCGAATTGGGAGTGGACAGAATTGTTCCTCTCATTGCCAATCGCACGGACGTTCATCTTGCTGCAGCAGCGCGAAAACGCGTGGAGCGGTGGAGGCGGATCGCGCATGAGGCCGCGCAGCAATCGCGCCGAGATAAAGCTCCAGAGATTTCGGAACCGGAAAAGCTGCCGAAGATAATTGCGGTCGTTTCAGGGAAACGAATCGTTTTATCAGAGACCGAGCGTGCACAACGACTTGCAGATGTGGTTAGAGGCGAGGCGGAGCTGTCGCTGGCGATTGGCCCGGAAGGAGGTTGGACCGATTCGGAACTTGATTTGTTCAAGAATAACCACTGGGTCTCGGCCTCGCTAGGCCCAACTATTCTTCGTGCCGAAACAGCGGCTCTTGCCGCAGTTACCATCGCTCAATCATCCCCGCCATCCCAAGCACAATAATCCCGGCAGCCGCTTCGCCTTCGACAGCTTGTGTTCCTTTAGTTGACAATGGAATACCCACTCATCGAAGGCGACAACGAGTGGGCACTCCAGGTTCTGAACTTGCCGTGTCTAAAATAAATTCCAGAGGTACTGGTTGTAGACATCGTGGTGGTACTGAACCTCTGGCGCCTTTACGAAAGTTCCCAGCAGGCGCGGACAGCGATCTGCTGATGCCTTCTTTAATTCGGCGTAGCGGCCCTTCACGTCTGCTCCTAGAAGCGTGGTCGTCCACTCCGCGGCAAGGAAGTCGTCCATAGCTGTGTAGATGTTGTCCGGGAGGTAGCGCTCGGCCTGACGTAGGTTCTTGATCTTCGAGATGTCGCCCTGCAACCCGGTCCGAAATATGGA
>DATLKS010000453.1:0-7842 GCA_035538255.1 Terriglobales bacterium | reverse complement strand
AGTCCCGATGGCTGCAGTTTCCACCTTGAATGGCCGCACGCGTATCCAGCTCACCCCGGATGCCGTCATTGCGACGGCAAACGTCACGCCGCGAAACGCTGCGATCGAGCAGGTTCTGGAGCTGCGCCGCAAGGAGAAGGGCACAACTCAGGAGAGCACAGTAGCGCGCCGTGTGCTTGAGCTGCCGAGTTCGGGAGAAGCCACAAACATCGAGCTTCGCGATGATACCCTTGCTTGGGAAAAGACATACGAATATCGCGTCGCCATTGTCGCCTCAGTCAAAGTCCCGAATGGGGAGACCGTAACATTCGATGCTGCGCTATCCCCTCCTCAGGACCTCCTTGCCCATGATGTGTTCCCTCCCGCAGTTCCAAGCGGACTGCAAGCTGTATTCTCCGGCCAATTGCCTGGACAAAAGCCGGCGATAGATCTGACCTGGAACCCGGACCTCGACCGCGACCTGGCTGGATACTTCGTCTATCGTCGTCGAGAGAACGAGCCAGTCTCAGCAGCGCTTAAGCTGAACGCGCAGCCTGTCACCGCCCCCGCTTACCGCGATATTGAGGTCCGGCCAGGAGACACTTATTTGTATTCAGTTTCTGCGATTGATGAGCGCGGCAATCAGAGTAAACGCTCAGAAGAAACCTCGGAGTCGGTCCCGAAGTAAAAGTCATCTGGTATGCCGTTTGTCTGCACAAGACGCTGAGAGTCTGCACCTTTACTTCAGCGTCTTGACCTGAGCTCCGGGCGGCTGCGCCAGCACGAATTGATCGTCCGTGAGCGGTTTGTTTAGCTCAAGCTTCTCGATGGTGATGCGAATGGAGTATTCCTCTTTTGGGCGGTTGATCGCAATCTGCGACGGGAAATTGACTCCGCCGAAATCGGCAAAGCTCTCATATGTCGCTTCCGTCGCTACTGCACCGCTCTTGTCATAAATCATCTGCCGATGCGGTTTGAGGTCCAAGCGCGAGAAGGTAATCTTCCGCTCCAAACGCCACCATTCGCCGTTGCGTTCAAGTACGCCAACGACGTAATCGGGAACCTCCCAGGACTTCTTCTTGTTGCTCGAGTCCTGCACTATCTCGGTGCTTTGCTCGAGGAAGGGGATTTCGTCCTGGCGGATCTCGTGTAGCAGCAACGAATCGAAAAATACGTGCGGACGAAGGTTTTCGAGCGTGTTCTGAGATGGTTGGGCAGGTTCATCCGCGGGTCCAGTAATAAATTTGTTCATCGGTGGGATGGACAGCTTAAAGGTCTTCCCATCACTTACCATGTCGAAAGCCTTACTCCGTACGATAGGTAGCAGTCCGATTACATGGAGTAGATCCGGATCCTTTTCGAGGATGTATCCCTTGATTTCCTGAATATCGGTGACCTTTCCCTTTTTGCTGCCACCAACCGAGCTGGCGATTTCGACAGTTGCGCTGAGACTATGAATTTGTCTCGCTGCGGAGTTAATGCGTTCGATCAGTTCGGGGAGAGTAGCGGTGAGCAGGTTCGAGGTATTTACCTGCCGGCGGGGCAACGTCCTGGTGTGAACCAAGCACCCTGACAGAGAGAGTGTAAGAAGAGTAATTGCAAAAGATCGTGCCGCGGATCGTATCTGCATGCCAAAGGACGGACCACTGCCAAAAATTCAAGTATATAAGACAGGGGTCGTCTGACTGGGGCGTTCTATTGGCCGCCACCGCCGCTGACCGCGCGACGATAATCAGCCACATTCCGGCGGTGCTCTTCCAGGTTCTTGGAAAACCGGTGATGTCCCTGGTTGTCGCTTACGAAATAAAGGTAGTCGGTTCTCGCCGGATGCATCGCCGCAAGTAGAGAATCTTTGCCCGGATTGGCAATAGGTCCGGGGGGCAGTCCCGCATTGCGGTAGGTATTGTAAGGAGACGAGTACTTGAGATCCGAGGCGTAGATCGTGCCGCGATATCGGTTGGCCAGCAACGCTGCATAGATCACACTGGGATCCGTATCGAGCGCCATGTGCTGAGTAAGGCGGTTGTAAAACACTCCTGCCACCAGTGGACGCTCGTTAGGGACAGCAGTTTCCTTTTCGACGATAGAAGCCATGGTGACCGTACGATGCACATCACCAATCAAGCCGATCTGGTGCGCTTCTTGATGAAAACGCTTGACCATCGCAGCTACCACGTCCGGTGCAGTGCTTTTGCGCGGAAAGCGATAGGTATCTGGAAAAAGATAACCCTCAAGGCTGGGTGCCTGCGGATCGATATCGCGCACCAGAGCAATCTGGCTGTGTGCCTGTTGCAGGAAGTTCCGCTGCGAGTCGATGCCTAGTTTCTCCACCTCGGCAGCGATGTCGAAGATGTTGTACCCCTCGGGCACTGCCAGAACTCGCACATAGGTATCGCCTCGCGCGATCCGCTTATAAACGTTGCTCAGCGTGTCAGGATGGTCAAAAGCGTACTCCCCAGCTTTTAGCGATCGGTGGCGATAAAGATGCAGCAACAGGAAGGCTGCCCGGCTGCGGATGATCCCCGCCTGCTTCAGTTCTGTAGCGACGTGCCTTGCGGATGATCCCGTCTTAAATTCGACAAAAGTTTGTTGTGTGGGACCCGTGGTCAGCACGTAAGAAAATCCCACCCACGCGACGGCGGCGACCAGCAACAAAATGAGCAACGCAAACAGCTTGCGCATACTTAAAGTTTAGATTCATTTCTGATTCCCGGAGCGAGGGAAACTGTCTGCCACCTCACCATCGGTACACGCCCTGTAGTTATACGTTGCGTATCTGCCAAGTTCCACAGTAAACTCTGGCGATCCTCCATTATTCAAAGAAAAGCAGCTAGTAAATCGATTCATGATCAATTGCAGCCGTCTCTTTTCCCGCCCTGCCCTTCTCCATGCAGCAGTTCTGGTTTGCGCCACATCATTGTTCGTGAGCGCCGATGACAATATTCCGCGCGCTGCCTGGCGCATTCCCATCGGACAACCGCCGGCCAATCCTGGGGGACGCAAACCGGAACTCGCCCCCGACTCGAATATTGACGACGGCTACTGGCAAGGCGCTCCCGTCGGGGGATTCGGTGCGGGAACATTTTCGCGCTCTTATCGCGGGCACTACGAGCGCTGGCACATCAAAGCTGGAGTACACAAATATCAGGATGTTCCGGCCAATCAGTTTGCAGTGTTCGTTCAGCCGCAGGGTGGGCAGCCAGTCGCGGAAGTACTCGCTACAGGCAAGCCGCAAGACGGAGCGCTTTCAGCGTGGAACTGGAACTATCCCGGGGGAGGCGGGGAGTATGCTGCTCTGTATCCGAAATCCTGGTTTGCCTATGGCTCTTCGGAGCTGCCGGTCAAACTCACGGTGGAGCAATTCTCTCCAGTTCTACCGAACAACTACAGGGAAACCAGCTATCCCGTAGCCATCTATAACTGGTTCGCGGAGAATCCGCGCGATACAACGGTTACAGTTTCGATTCTCTTCTCCTGGACAAACATGGTTGGCTGGTTCCGCGACCAGATGCCAAACCTCTACGGCGCGCTTAATAATCAAAATAAGAACTTTTATCGCTCAGAGCAGATTCGCGGCGGCACGATGCAGGGCGTCGTCTTTGACCGGCTGCGCAGCGGCCCTGTACAGGAAGAATGGGACGGACAATTTGCAATCGCCGCTCTGGCGGGAGCTGGAGTTGAAGTCACGTACTCAACGAATTGGTCTCCATACGCATCCGGCACCGAAATCTGGAAGCCGTTTGCAACCGACGGACGCCTGCCGAATTGGGCTCCGAACCTTGCCAGCGCCGGAGAGCCGATCGCTGCTGCAATCGCTGTCCGCTTTACCCTGGCTCCGCATCAGAAAAGCCTGATTCCAATGGCTTTGTCCTGGGATCTTCCCATTGTGGAATTTGGAGGCGGACGCAAGTGGCTGCGACGTTACACAAAGTTCTTCGACGCCTCGGGAAGCAACGCGTGGAAGATTGCTCGCACAGCGCTCGAAGATGACCAGAGCTGGAGCGATCAGATCGATGCCTGGCAGCAGCCTTTCATCGATGACGAATCTAAGCCGCTCTGGTATCGCGGCGAGCTCTTCAACGAGCTTTATGATCTGGCCGACGGCGGCACGATGTGGGCGCATGAGCTGAACGGCTTCGGCAATCCTAAACATCCTTCAGCGAAGATGGCCGACAGTTTCAGCTATCTCGAATGCTTCGATTACAAATACTACGGAACATCCGATGTACGCTTCTATGGTTCTTTTCCGCTGGTCAAGTTCTGGCCCGACATCGAAAAGCAGGAAATGCGCGAGTACACCGATACGATACCAGAGAGCAATCCGCAGGAATATGTCTGGGCGTGGAAGCAGCAGCACAACACGCCCGCGCTCATGCAGCGCAAGACCGCCGGCTCGGCTCCGCACGACCTCGGCTCGCCAACTGAGGATCCGTTTGTAAACGCGAATCAGTACAACTACCAGGATGTCTCCAACTGGCGCGATCTCAATAGCAAGTACGTGCTCATGGTCTGGCGCGATTATGTCTTCAGCGGCTCCAGTGACACCGACTTCCTCCGTTACACCTGGAAGGCTGTGAAGATGGCGATGGAGCATCTGCGGCAATATGACAAAGACGGCGATGGCCTGATCGAGAATGGTGGATTCCCAGATCAGACTTATGACAACTGGGTAGCTCGCGGAGAAAGCTCTTACAGCGGCAGTCTGTACCTGGCTGCCCTGCGCGCAACCGCGGAGATTGCACGCAAGCTCGGAGACAACAGCAGCGCGAAAAATTACGACGATCTGTTCAAGCGCGCGCAGGCGGCCTTCATCAAGAAGCTGTGGAATGGACAGTACTTCAATTACGACGTAGGCAGTGATTACAAGACCGACATCATGGCCGAGCAGCTTGCCGGCCAGTGGTATGCCGACCTTACCGGCCTGGGCGATCTCGTTCCGGAAGAGATGCGCCGCTCTGCCCTCAAGCACGTATTCGACTATAACGTGATGAAGTTCCAGAACGGGACCATGGGCGCCGTCAACGGCATCGCCGCCAATGGTGATCTCCTGCATGAGAACGAACAGGTGGAAGAGGTGTGGACCGGCACGACTTTCAGCGTAGCCTCGCATATGTTGGCTGAAGGCATGCGCGACGAAGGTTTCAAGACCGCGGAAGGTGTGTACAACGTCGTCTGGAAAGATCGCGGCTACTTCTTCCGCACGCCGGAAGCCTATGACTCCCGCGGTCTCTACCGCGCCAGCATGTACATGCGGCCGGGCGCCATCTGGTCGATGGAGATGGTTAAAGCTCCGTCCACTGAACACGCCCAGCGCGCAGCGAAATAGCTTTCTAAATATGGATTGTCCCGATTGACGATTACGGCCTCAACCTTCCTACATCTCTCGTTTCGGGAAGATCAGCGCGTTAAATTCGGCCCCAATGAGCACGACTATAGAAACGAGATAAAGCCAGACGAGCAACGCGATCACGGCAGCCAGCGAGCCATAGATGACCTCGTAGTTGGCATAGTTCGTGACATACCATCCGAAACCAAGAGTAGCGGCGAACCAGAGGACGGTAGCCAGTACAGCTCCGGGCAGGACTCGCCGCCAGGACTGCGTCCGCGGAATCGCCAGATGATAGATCAGTGCGATCACGGCGATACTTGTAAGCATTCCGATAGTCCAGCGGCTGCCGATCCACAGCAGCAGGACCGCCGCCCGCAATTCATAAATGGTGTGCAGCGCCAGCCAGTTCTGCAGTTGGTTTCCGAAGCCCACGAGAATCGTTGCGAACCCCATCGGCACAATCGAAACGAGAATCAGCAGGAACGCCATAGCGCGCTCCTTCCAAAATCCCCAGGGATTTTCCTGAATGCCATAAGCGCGCCGGAACGCAGACATCCAGGAGACGAACACTCCACTGGCGGCGGTGAGCATCACCAGTGATGCGGAGAAGATCACGTGCGCCGGTCGAATCCTGCTGGTATTGAAATACGCAAGTGCCAGCGCTGTCGTCCCAGCCGGCAGGACTCTTCCGATGGCATAAGCAATTTCGCGTGTGAATGCGGCTGTTTCGTGAGACGCGCCAACGATCGAGGCGAGAACGAGGATTGCCGGAAAAAGAGTCAGGATCGAAGAATAGGCGGCCGCCTTGGCGATAGCAAAGGCGTCATGCTGAAAGGCACGCCATACCGCGCGCCGGAAGTGCGTCAGCAAGTGGAGCATTGCTGAAGAGAGTAAACGCAGCTACTAGTCGCTGGCTATAAGGGCATCGATTCGGCCGCCAAGGTTCTCACTTCAAATCTCGCCAATTCCGTCCCACGCCGATATCCACCATCAGCGGCACCTTGAACGGATAGATATTCTGCATATGTTCACATACCAGCTCGCGCATAATGTCTACTTCTTTTTCGGGAACTTCGAAGACTAACTCGTCATGGACCTGGAGCGTCATATGCGAGCGCAGCTTGCGGCGGCTGATTTCGGCGTCGATTTTGATCATAGCCAGCTTAATCACATCGGCTGCGGTGCCCTGCAAGGGTGTGTTGACGGCTGTGCGCTCGGCAAAACCGCGCATATTGGCATTCTTGCTGTTGATGTCCGGAATGGGACGGATGCGTCCAAAGAGCGTGCGCACGCGCTGCTCGCGGCGCGTCTCTTCAAGCACGCGGTCGATGAATGCACGCACGCCTTTGTAGCGTTCGAAGTACGTTTCAATGTACTTCTTGGCTTCCTTCTGCTCGATGCCGAGCTGAGCAGCGAGTCCAAATGGGGAAATGCCGTAAACGATGCCAAAATTCACAGCCTTGGCCCGGCTGCGGTGCTCCGCCGTGATCAACATCGGCGGCACCCCGAAGACCTCGCTCGCCGTGAGCTGATGGATATCGTCCTCGCGGCGATAAGCTTCAACGAGCAGCGGATCTTCCGAGAAATGAGCCAGCAGGCGCAACTCGATCTGCGAGTAGTCGGCCGAGAGCAGCACATTACCCGGCTCGGCGATGAAAGCAGAGCGAATCTCCCTTCCCAGTTCGGTACGTATGGGAATGTTCTGAAGATTCGGATTGGTAGAGGAGAGTCGTCCGGTGGCAGTACTTGCAGGATTGAAAGTCGTGTGGACGCGTCCGGTGCGCGCATCAACCAGCGTCGGCAGTGAATCGACGTAGGTCGACTTCAGCTTCGAGAGCTGACGGAACTCCAGCACCTTGCGCGCGATTTCATGCTCGATTGCCAATTCTTCCAGCACATCCACAGCCGTCGAGATCATCTTGCCTTTGCCATACTTAACTGGCTTCGGCAGGCCAAGCTTGTTGAAAAGCACGTCGCCGAGCTGCCGCGGCGAGTTGACGTTGAATTCCTCTCCAGCAATCGCATGAATCTCCCGCGCTCCCTTGTCGCACTCCTCTTCCAGCTCCACTGACATGCGACTCAGTGCAGCCGTGTCGATCTTCACGCCTGCAATCTCCATGCGCGAGAGCACCGGGATGAGCGGCAGGTCGATGGTGTCATAGACGTTGATGAGCCCGTGCTCGCTCTCCACCTCCTTGCGCAATGCACGCGCGAGTCGCAGCGTCACGTCAGCAGCCTCGGCGGTAGTGCCCGCAAGCTGCAGGTTGAAGCGGCGCAATGCGACTTCGCGCAGTGTGTGGTTGCTGTACGTGGGATTCAGAAGATAAGAGAACAGCATCACGTCATCACGAACACCGGCCAGCAAATTGTCCGCAGGCAGAGCCCCAGCGGAGGCTAATTGTGCCACAGCTCTATCCGCAAGCAGGCGGAGCGCGGACTTGTAGTCGTGTACCGCCTTGGGAATCGATCTGTCTGCCAACATGGTGTCTATGGTCTTTGACAGGGCGTTCTCCCTCAGCCGGGCGCTGACTGCC
>DATLKS010000452.1:0-8617 GCA_035538255.1 Terriglobales bacterium | reverse complement strand
GTACTTGACATCGTTCTCATCGAGCACCTCCGGCGGTGCTTCAATATCGCTCTGCGCCAAACGAAGCACCTCCGACGCTGCGTCCACGATCAAACCGACCATTCTGTGATCGATCTCCGCTACCAAAATGCGATTCTTGCGAGTCCTCTCAATCCGCTTTTCACCGAAGCGCTTGCGCAGATCGATAATGGAAATGATCTTGCCCCGCAGATTGATGACACCTTCGACATACTCGGGAGCATCGGGTACGGCGGTGATTTCCGGAAGACGGACGATCTCATGGATGAGGTTGATCGGCACTCCGAAAGTCTCTTTACCGATGCGGAAGCCGACGATTTGTAGGTCTTTCGCCATAAATGCTCTTTCCGTGCCGATTAATTGACAGTAGTTGCGTAGCGAGTCTGAGGTTTGTAATCGTCCTTGGACGAATTTCCATTGGTTTTGCGATGACCGTTCCCATTGCCGTTCATCGACTCGAGAACGAAACGATCCATGGAATCGAGCATGGCTCGCGACATCTTGCTCATCTGCTCGGCCGAGGCTGCCAGTTCAGTTGATCCTGACGTCGAGCGCTGAATCAGCTCGCGCATCTTTTCCATAGCTCGGACTACAGCCTGCGCGCCTGAAGCTTGTTCCTCGACTGACGAGTTAATCTCGTGCGTGATTTCGTTCAGACGAGTCGTCGCCCGCGCGATCTGGGATGAACCGTGTGACTGTTCGTTTGTGGCAGCTCCAATTTCCTGCGCGAACTTGTAGACCTCGGTGACCACGTTCGAGATCTTCTTGAGCGCGGTGCTGAGATCAGTGCCTTGTACAAGACCGTCGTTGACGATGTTTGTGCTCTTCTCCATGTTCTCGACGGCTTTGCGCGCTTCTTTCTGAATGCTCTCGATCAGATCCGAGATTTCTCGTGTTGACTGCGCTGATTTTTCCGCCAGCTTGCGCACCTCGTCTGCGACGACGGCGAATCCAAGACCATGTTCTCCGGCGCGCGCGGCTTCAATGGCAGCATTCAATGCCAGCAGGTTCGTCTGCTCGGCAAGATCGTCGATGACCTCAATAATCTTGCCAATGTCATTGGCCCGGGTGCCGAGTGAACCAATAATCTGGGACGAGTTCTGAATCGAACCGTTGATTCGATTGAGACCATCGGTGGCCTTCTCCATGGTCTGAATGCCGCTCTGGACTTCCTCGCGCGAGCGCTGCGAGATGTCGAGCAGCACTTTTGCCGTGTCAGCGACACGCTGGATAGAGGCGACCATCTGATCGATCGACGCTGAAGTCTCGCTTACGCTCGAAGCTTGGGTCTGAGTGTTCTTCACCATGTTCTGCACGTTAATGCTCATCTCGTGCATGGTGCTGGTGACTTCGTCGATAGCCGATGCGGCCTGGATATTGATCTTTGCCGATTCGTCTGAAGCGCTGGCTACCTCATTCGAGCCCCCAGCCACCTGCGAGGCGCTGTCGCGAACGCTCTTCACTAATGCGCGCAGACCAATCGTCATTTCAGAGAACGCCCGGCCGAGAGTGTCTCGTTGGGAACGCTGCTGAACCTGAACGCTGAGGTCTCCACCGGCGATGGCTTCCGAGACGCCTGCCATCTCCTTGAGGTAGGCGATCATTTTGTTGAAGCTCTTGCTGAGTTCTCCAATTTCGTCGTGACGCTCAACGTCGATCTTCTGATCCAGGTCGCCCGAATCCCCAATCTCGCGCGCGCTCAGCATCAGATGCTCCAACGGATCGGTAATAGATTTGCGTGTGTGGTATGCGATGAGCATGCCTCCCCCGAGCGCCAGCAAGGCGAGAGTGCTCGCGAGCCAGGTCATCAGCGTACCGAGGCTGGCATCGCCCTGCTCCTGCTGTTCAAGAACCTGTTGGGTGGCAGCCATGGTTTGGTCGACCGGGTCTTTTACTTGTTTCAACCAGTCGGCAGGATTGTGTTGCAGGTAGAAAATCTGCAGCTCAGCAACGGTAGAGTTACCGGAATCTACTTGCTTGCGCTTTTCTATCAACGGTTTAGCAAATTGTTCGAGCCATTCATGCTGGGCTTCATTCAAACGATCGAGAGGAACCCGCTCCTCCTCCGTCGCCTGGGCCTTGGTTTCATGAATGGCTTGGTCGAGCTGGCTGGCTCCGGTTAGCACACTGTTTGCTTCGGCAGGATCGCCACTGAGCAGATAATTATTCAGGTGGATCTGGTTCTGACTGAGCTGGTATTGCAGAGCCGAAGTGGCACGCAGCAGTTGAAAGGAGCGATGCGTGTGCTTCTTAGCCGAATGCTCGCGTAACAACGCGCCCACATTCGCCAAGCCAAGCAGGAACACCAGCGCGATCATGGCGCCAAAGCCGTAGTAGAGCTTCTTTGCGATTGTCATTGCCCATCCACCTGTGGTTTCAGGTAAGCGACCTTAATTGTTGTTGTTGAACCGAATCTCCACTACTTCGGTCCCTTCAGGACCCGGCTCATACCTCCACTGTTTGACGGCATTCTGAGCGGCATCGATGAGCAGCGGATGTCCACCTAGCGGTTTTACCGACTTCACCTGGCCGTTGGCGGCCACGATGAGCTCCAGTTTCACGGCGCCGCTTACGTTCATCTTCCTGGCGAGCTCGGGATACTGAGGGGCCACCTTCGATTTCAGTTTTCTCGGGGAATCATCGGCACGACCGAGCGCAGTCAGTCCGAAAACAAGAGCAAGCAAAACAGCGAACGAGCCAGATTTACGGAAGAAATTAGACACAGCAGTCTCCTCAGATATGAATTCAGCCTAAGAAGTGCACGGGCGGTGCCAGGGAGCAGGATAAGTGACCTCGGTAATCCGCGAAGCCGTAAGTCTTTGAATTCCAAAGGAGACGACTCGGAGCCAGGGGTGGCGTTGCGGCTTCCGCAAGGCGGAAGAATCGTCTCACAGCGACGGAATTGGTCACTTTGTCGTCTCAGCGTGAGAAACCTCAGGGAAGTAACTGGTTACCTTGGGTGCTCCGGAAAACCCTTTCGCATTGACTCAAAATGAGAATGCACGTTACCGTCGCAATTTCAGATAGCTCGTTTTGAGACAGACACTGCTCGCCTCATGCCCGAATCTTTATCTACAAAGACGATCGATCAGGACTTAACGGCGCCAACTTCGGGTGTTGGCATCGCCGACTTGCTACATTTTGCGCAGGTAATCGCTGGACAGCGTGATCCAAGGCATGTGGCAGAGTGTATTGCTGAGAAAGCACAACAGGCTTTCGCCCCGGTCTCAGCGGCTGTCCTATTTTGGGACGATGAACGATTTCGAGTTGCCGGTTTAGCATCTCATGATGAGAGCGTCCGTAGTGAAATTGAGAGACAACTCTCGAACCCCGGGAATGCGTTCCGCAGCATCATCTATCAGGCTCTGGTCGAGGATTGCTCTCGTCTCCGCAAGATTGATTTACAGGAACCAACGCTCCGCCAGTTTGAATCGTTGCACTGCGTTTCCATGCGGACGGCTCAGTCCAGCTCCGCATTGGTTCTCCTCTTGCCCATCGGCCGACAACTGACGGAAGCGGAATGCACATTCATATCTGGCCTTGCTCAGATCGGAAGTCTCGCTTTATCCAATGCCGAGTTGCACCACGCTGCCGACTTGCGCTCCTGCGAGCTGCAAGATTTATTGGATATCTGCGACGAAGTGGGAGGCGCAGATTCACTCGAAGCTTTCCTTCAGCGGTTCGTGGTGCGTGCCGCAAGCTTTCTTGGCTATCGCGCGTCGTTCATTGCTCTAGTCGAAGATGGCAATTGCCGAATGCGATGGGCATCGCGAGATGGCCTGAGCCGCCCCTTGGATCTAGCTTTGGATTCCGCAGTAGTCCATCAAGTCCTTGCTTCAAAAGAACCGTTTTGGTCCGACGAAGTGCACAAAGAATTCGAGACGGATAATGCTCTGCTCCTTCGCTGCCGCGCGAATCAAGTATTCGCCGTGCCTCTTGTCGGCGCTGACGGAGAATGTCTCGGTGTGCTTGGGCTGCTGGATCGAGTCGACCACAAGCCCATATCCCCAGAGGACGTGCGACGAGCCAAAGCCTTGGCTGGACAGGCGACTATTGCGCTCGAATCGACTCGCAATCTGGACGTTTCCGAGCGACATCGCGCTCGTGCTGAAACTCTCGTCTCCTTTGCTCTTGATCTGGGGGCTTCCATCGAACTGGAGGAGCTGATCAAGAAGTTTACCTCGCGTGGAATGGAGTTGCTCGAAGCTCGCTGTTCATTTATGGCTCTGGTGCGAGGCACTCGGCCGCAAACCGTGATCTTTCAGGGCACTTCGCCGAAATGGGAACAGCAGGCCATCTTTAATCAATTGAATCGTGCGATCGAATCCCTGCTTGCGCGTTCCTCGGCGAGAGCGATGGCGATCTCAGGCGAACGCTTCGACCAGCAGTTGGCCGAGGAGTTGGGCTGGCGCCAGGTGATCGTTACACCGCTGTTCGCCAGCGGAGACGAGCTGCTCGCGGTTCTGGGACTCATCGATTGCCGCCGCCATTCAGCTTCCGACATCGAACTGGTTCAGGCGATGGCGACACACGCGGCCGCGGCATTGCAGAATTCACAGCTCTTCGCGCATATTGCGCGTTCCAGCCGCCAGTGGGCAGAGATCTTCGATTCGATCTCCGACCTAATGCTGCTGCACGACGAGCACCAACGTGTGATCCGCGTAAATCGCTCCCTCGCCGAGAAGCTTCACAAACAACCTCACCAGCTTCTAGGGACAGTCGTCCGTGATCTCTTCGCGCCTTCCTCCAGTTTGCCGCCGTGTCCGTTTTGCCTCGATTTTCGCGGTAACGAGTTTCGGGACGAGTTTCGCGAACCCAAGACCGGCAGTAGCTACCTGATTTCCTCTTCACGTCTGCGCGGAGTAGGTGAAGAAGGACAACACATTGTTCACGTTCTCAAGGACGTGACGGCGAGCCGTCGCGTCGAGCGCCTGTATCGGGAATTGTTTGACAACATTCAGGAAGGCGCCTACTTCTCCGCTCCTGATGGACGCCTGCTAGAGGTGAACGACGCCCTTGTCCGCATGCTTGGCTATAACAGCCGCGAAGAACTGTTGAGTGTCACAGCCGAAGAGCTGTACGTAGAGCCCGGGCACCGCGAGATCGTAAAACAGGCGCTGCACCAGTTTGGACGTCTGCGAAACCACGAGCTTGCTTTACTCAGGCGCGATCGATCCATCATTTACGTTCTGGAAAATAGTTTCGTAGTCCGCGACGAATCCGGTCAGGTGGTGGAATATCGCGGCGTGCTTCTCGACATAACCGAGATCAAGTATGTGCAATCCCAGTTGCTGCGAGAGCACGACTTCAACACTCAGATTCTCAATCACACACAGAGTCTCATCGTAGTAGCCGACACGGCTGGACTGGTGAGCTACGCCAATCGACGCTGCTGTGAAGTCGTGACCAATAACGAGGGCGATTTGGTGGGTTCCCGTTTGGAATCGATGGTAGCGCCATCCCACCATGCCGCACTGCGCAAAGCGCTTGATTCTGTGCTGGCAGGCAGAGCAGTTAATAACCTGGAGTTACCCCTGTGTCGCGGCAAAGAACTGATGGGCAGCTTCTCCGTAAATCTCAGTCCGATGAGAAGTCCGACTGGGGAAGTAAACAGTCTGGTGGCAGTAATGACTGACATCAGCGATGTAGCCATGCTCCAGGCAAAGCTCATGCACACCGAGAAAATGGCAGCCGTGGGACAGCTGGTCTCGGGCGTTGCCCACGAAGTGAATAACCCGCTCACCGCGATTATGGGATTTGCGGATCTTATGTTGGCGAATCCTGAGCTATCCACCAATGTGAAAGACGACCTGCAGGTGATCGTCCACGAGGCTCAGCGGACGCGCGAAATTGTCCAGAACCTGCTCAGCTTTGCCCGGCAGACACGGCCGGAAAAACAGCCGGTGGACGTGAATCGAGTGTTACGTCGCACGATTTCATTACGGTCCTACGATGTGAGCAGTCATGGAATCGAGATACAAGAGGAGCTCGATTACAGGCTTCCCAACATTTTCGGTGACGCGCATCAATTGCAGCAGGTATTTCTCAACATTCTCAACAACGCCATCGATGCTGTGCGCGATACAGGTCGGCGCGGAAAAATTGTGATCACTACCGAACGCCGCTCTGATCTTGTGGAAGTCAAGTTCCGCGATAGTGGGACCGGTATCAGCAATCTCGATCGAATCTTCGATCCCTTCTACACAACGAAAGAGGTGGGTAAGGGTACCGGTTTGGGATTGAGCATTTGCTATGGAATCGTGCGCGAACATAACGGAGAGATTGTTTGCTTCAACAATCAGGACTCAACTGGAGCGACCTTCGCTATCCGGTTACCTCTTGCGCATGTTGATCGCGTTTTTGCCAAGGCGGCGGCTGTCGCTCAACTGCGGATAACAGAGGTAAGGGAAGGGAATCACGCATGAACAAACTTCCCCTTCTGGTAATTGAAGATGAAGCCGCAGTTATGTCGTTCCTGCGCGCTGCACTCGAGAGAAACGGCTACCGCATTGTCGGCGCTTCCTCGGGAGCTGAAGGGCTGAAGCTGCTCGAAAGCGGCAGTTACATGGGAGTGATCTCCGACATGCGTACCCCAGGCGGCGTGACGGGCGCGGATGTGCATGCCTGGATTCGAGCAAACCGGCCGGAGCTCTCGCATCGCATCTTGTTCATCACTGGAGACACGGTGAATCAGGAGACGATGGCGATTCTCCAGCAGACCGGAGCTCCCTGCATCGAGAAGCCGTTTCGTGTAGCACAGTTGCTGAAGAGTGTGGAAACCTTGATTGCCGGTGATAGGCGATGAGGACGGAAAATTTCCATCTGATGATCGTCGATGACCAGGAGACGATTCGGAAGCTCTGCGTCACCGTCGGCGTGTCGCTCGGCTTGCACTGCACGCAGGCGGAGAGTGCCGAAGCTGCATTAGCGCGGCTTGAGAGCGAAGCCCCAGATATGATTTTGGCCGACTTGATGATGCCTAACATGTCTGGCCTTGACTTCCTTACCGAAGCGAAACGCACTCTCATGCACGCGGAAATCGCTATCATGACCGGCCATGGCTCCATCGAAACCGCAGTTCAGGCCATGCGGTTGGGCGCCTACGACTACATCACCAAGCCATTCCGAATCGAAGAACTGAAGCTGTTGCTGCAGAGAATGCAGGAAAAGGTACAGCTCGTAACCGAAAATCTCTTTCTGCGCGAGCGAGTAAATACCGAAATGGATCTGAACGGTATCGTCGGATCTTCCATGAAGATTCAAGACCTGCTGCGCATGGTTGCGCGCCTGAAAGACACTCGCACTCCGGTCCTCATTACCGGCGAGAGTGGGACAGGGAAGGAGTTGGTAGCGCGTGCGATTCATTTCCGCGGACAGTACGCCAAGCGTCCGTTTGTGGCGGTCGATTGCGGGTCTCTCGTACCGACCTTGATCGAAAGCGAACTGTTCGGCTACGAAAAAGGAGCTTTCACCGGCGCCAACAAGAGCAAGGAAGGGCTCTTCGAGAGCGCGAACGGCGGCACGATCTTTCTCGACGAAATCGGTGAACTGCCTCTGGAAATGCAAGCCAAACTCCTGAGAGTCCTCCAGGAAAAGGAAGTTCGTCCAGTCGGAAGCAATAATAAAGTGAAGGTCGATGTGCGCGTGATTGCTGCGACTAATCGCGACCTCGAAGCCGCGTATCGCGAAGGAACATTCCGCAAGGATCTCTATTTCCGATTGAATGTAGTCACGATTCATTTGCCTCCGTTGCGCGAGCGTAAGGCAGACATCCCTGCGCTGGTGCACTGGTTCCTAAACAAATTTGTTCCCGATCAGACCATCCAGATTACTCAGGCTGCAATGCAAGATCTGCTCCAGTACGAGTGGCCGGGAAATGTTCGTGAACTGGAGAACTGCGTCGAGCGGGCTGTCGCTCTTGGAAGCCAAAACGTAATTGATGTGCACGATCTGCCGCCCGCCATTCGGCGGCTTTCTAACCCTGCCGAAGCAGAATTCGATCCCACTCCAATGAACTCGACAGACCTGGAGGAGCTCGAGCGTGAAACCATCCTGCGCGTCTTTGAACAAACCAAGGGAGACAAAGCTCTCACCGGGCGAATGCTTGGCATTAGTCGCGCGACGCTCTATCGAAAGCTAAAGCGCTACAACATCGGAGTTATGGGGAAAACAAGTGTGGCAGCAAGCAGCCAGAGCTGAGCCTCCTCTCCCGACCAGGATGTGAGACGGATGTTTCACTCTGAGACGAAGGCAGGTGTCCAGCGTTTTTCCAAGACGTTTTCCTGAATTGAATCAACGACTTCGTGCGAACCGCGTTTGGCCCCTGTTTTGCACATCTTTAAATGTCGCAATCTGCCTTGGGGCAAGACGAGGTTGTGGAATGGCTTTATCCCGAGATGTGCGAGGGCATGGCTTAGGCACGAATGAGGGAACAGATAGCTCGGATCGTACTGGAACTGCAGAGCTCGAACGGCTCGCGCAGTTTTTTCCTCAGGGTACGCGGGTGAAAGTACCGGTTGAGGTTGCGCGGCTGCCGCTTGGCACTTCGGAGCGAGCTTCGACAGTCCTCGAATACGGCACAGCGCGAGAAGTGATCTTC
>DATLKS010000451.1:0-13914 GCA_035538255.1 Terriglobales bacterium | reverse complement strand
GCCCACAGCGCAGGATTGCGAGCCGCTCTGCAGATCCGCGGTCCAGGTCCGAATGTAGCCCAAATCAATAACTATTTCTTTCTGGCATTTCTCGGGGTGCATGCCTGGATATCTTTTCTGTTGGTCACCTGGCACGGGCCGCAATTGATAGCTTCCGATCTCGCCAACAATGCATTGCCACTGATCTTAGGGCGTCCGCTATCGCGCACCGAATATGTGATCGGCAAGTTTCTGGTGATTGCGACATTGGTCTCGGCATTGACCTGGATTCCCATGATGATACTGTTCTTCATCCAGGGCGGACTCGAAGGCAATGGCTGGCTGTGGTCGCATCTCTGGTTGGGAGGCGCGATTCTCATAGCTTCGTGGATGTGGATCGCAATCGTCGGCCTCGTAGCGCTTGCCGCCTCGGCATGGCTCAAGTGGCGCGTGGCCGCCAGCGCAGTGATGCTGGCTTTCTTTTTTGTAGCTCCGGGGTTTGGAGCAGCGATCAATGCAACTTTGGGAACCAATTGGGGCCATGTGTTTGACGTGCTGTATGCGGTGAAACTCATCTGGGTGGGTTTATTCCGGGTGCCGCTCTCGACCGCGCAGGCATTGAACATGATCGCCATCCCAATATGGGCGGCATGGGCTACAGTGGCCGGCACCTGCGGACTCTCACTGCTGCTCCTGAATCGGCGCCTCAAAGCGCGTGAGGTGGTGCGAGGATGAGCACAGCTTTGCGAGACAGGGAACAGGGGACAGGGAGCAGGGTAACTGCCAGTGTCTCGACTCCAGCGGCTGCCTCGGCCGTTCGAACAGCAGGTGATGACGAGCGCAACCGCATCATCTTGCAGAACGTGTCGAAGTTCTACGGTGAGGTCCTGGGCGTAAATCGTGTCAATCTTTCGATTCCGCCGGGCGTTACGGGACTCGTCGGACCGAATGGCTCCGGTAAAACTACGCTGATGAACTTGATCACCGGCCTGATTCGCCCAACGCAGGGCCGGATTAGCGTCGTGGGAATCTCGCCGGATCGTCCGGAACAACTTTTTCGCCGCGTCGGTTACTGTGCGCAATTCGATTCGTTCCCAAAAGGGGCCACAGGCTTTTTGTTTGTGTACAACACTCTGCGACTGCACGGTCTCGATGACCGCGAATCCGTGCGCCTCGCCTTCGAAGCACTGGAGCGCGTCAACATGACCGAGGCGGCGAATCGCAAAGTTGCCGGATATAGCAAGGGCATGCGGCAGAGAATCCGATTGGCGCAGGCGATCTGTCATCATCCCAACGTCCTCATCCTCGACGAGCCGCTCAACGGACTCGATCCCATGGCGCGCGCGGAATCGCTTGAGCTCTTTCAGGCGTTGGGCAAGCAAGGCTTGCATGTTGTCATCTCGAGCCACATTCTTCATGAGATAGACAAGATGTCTGACCAGGTGATCCTGATGAGCAGCGGATACGTCGTTGCCGAAGGTCAGATTCACACCGTCCGCACCGAGGTGAAAGAACATCCCATGCAGATCCTGGTGCGTTGCTCCGATCCGAACCTGCTGGCCTCTCGCGTATTCGCTCAGGATCATGTAGTAGAAGCCAAGCTTAACGATGACGGCAAAGGCGTGCTGGTACGCACGCGCGACGCTGATGCGTTCTATCTGCTGCTCAACGAACTCGTGGTGAAAGACAACATCTCGCTGGATACGGTCGCGCCCGCCGACGATGATGTGAATTCCGTTTATCAGTACCTGATTGGATCGGAGAACAAAACCATATGACGCGCCTGGCCGAACTCCGCAAAACACTCGCCGAGCAGCCGTGGGAGCTCTGGACGCGCCAGATCGCTGCTGTTCTTCGCATGGACCTGCGCAAGAACTTCCTCTCGCGTCGAGGGATCTGGATTTATCTGCTGGCATTCGCCCCGATGGTGCCAATCACCCTGCATACAATTATCGATCCTGCACGGAACAGCTCGCTGCACGCGGATACAAACGTGCTGGCCGGCATCTTTCAGTTCTTCTATCTACGGTTCGGAATCTTTTTCGGCTGCCTCGGTATCTTCACCTGGCTCTTTCGCGGTGAGGTGATCGAGAAGAGCTTGCATTATTACTTCCTCGCACCGGTGAAGAGGGAAGTGCTGCTGCTCGGAAAATTTGCTGGCGGACTTGTTACAGCAGTCACTCTCTTCGGATTAGGAGTCTTCGCTTCGTTTTCCATGATGTATGGTCACTTCGGCGCAGCTGGGCAGTATTACGTCTTCAACGGTCCCGGAATGGGACAGCTGCTCGCTTATCTCGGAGTTACCGCTCTTGCATGCATGGGCT
Organism: Terriglobales bacterium; assembly: GCA_035538255.1. Taxonomy (GTDB): domain Bacteria; phylum Acidobacteriota; class Terriglobia; order Terriglobales; family Acidobacteriaceae; genus Gp1-AA112. Next base: position 11,611 of record DATLKS010000451.1, on the reverse strand, counting down.
ACGGCTCGATCTTCCTGATGCTAAGCCTGCTGATCAAGAATCCGATCATTCCGGCCGCGCTGGTTCTGGGATGGGAGACATTCAGTCCGGTGCTGCCTTCATTGGCGCAGCGCTTCAGCATTACTTACTATCTGAAGCAGCTTTGCCCAGTATCAATCCCTGTGGATGGTCTTATGACGCTCTTTACGGTTGTAAGCGAACCGGTGAGCACGTTCGCGGCGATTCTCGGTCCGATTGTTCTGGCAACATTCGTGTTGCTGTTGGCATGCAAACTCGTCAGACGTTTTGAGATCAGCTATGTGGCGGAGTAGATAAGGAAAGCGTTGCAGGACTACCGATTCGGTGTTCGTGGTCGGCCACGCAGGCGCTTGATCTGCACACCGGAATTGCGAAGCGGCGATGCCGCAAAGAACGCTGCAAGATTGTGGTGACTCCGCGATCTGCTGGCCACTCTCGGGCCGAGACTACGAAGAGATGCTGCGATCCCCTGCAGCGAATCATTTGTGGCCCTTCCCGTGTTGCTTTCTTAATTACTTCCTCGAAATGGGTCCTTGCCTCTGAGAAGGTGCACTCCTGAGAGCAAAGTCTGTCTCTCCGAAAGAGCTCCCTATCCGGATTCTTCATGTGTTTACTCCTCCGGTTCCACCCCACTGCACAATTTCCAGTGCCATATGCAAACTGTCGGCGCTCTATGTTGAAGGCGATTTTCCGACTCACAGACAGCGACAAACAGAAGATTCTTCGGCTGCGCGAGATGGGCGTGCGTCCGCCGGACATTGCGCGCCGCTTCGGTCTTAGCGAAGGTGTGGTGCACAAAATCGTGCAGACGCAGCGCGCCATGTCACAGACCAGTGTGGCGCAGGCAAAGCTGAGTCCACAGCGAGAAATCGCGGCACCAGCCGATTTGCCCAAGCAGGCTTCATAGTCCCGCTGTCTACTCTCTTGCGTGCTTCAGGCGGAAGCCGGCCGCGCGGTGCCTTGCTCGCGCGCCATTGGAAGCAGAGTTCATCGTGCGCTAGATGCCCCGGAATTCTCGGCACACTCGCGACTGCGCCCCAACAGCAGCTCACGCTCGCGAGTGTTACGGGTTAAGGACGCTGCGCGTTCGAATTCGACACGCGCTTCTCCCAAACGGCCAACCCTCTTCAGAAGCTCGCCACGCACGCTCGGCAACAGATGATATGTCTTCAGCGATGGCTCTGAGTTCAGCGAATCGACCAGTGCGAGGCCTGCCTGCGGACCGAAGGCCATCGCCACCGCGACTGCCCGATTGAGTTCCACAATGGGAGACGGAGAAAGCTCGCCCAGCTCTTCATAAAGAGCGACGATGCGTCGCCAGTCTGTTTCAGCCGAAGTACGCGCTCGGGCGTGACATGCAACGATCTCAGCCTGCAGCACATATTCACCCCGCGTCCGGCCGAGCTTGGCGGCAGATTCCAAGGCGGTTAGACCTCGACGAATCAGCAGTTGATCCCATCGGCCGCGGTCTTGATCGAGAAGCAGGATGGGGTTTCCCTTTTCATCAACGCGTGCCTTTGAGCGAGACGCCTGGATCTCCATCAGAGCTACCAGGCCATGGACTTCGGGCTCATTGGGTACGAGCCCTGCCAGAATGCGTCCGAGACGCAAAGCTTCTTCGCCGAGCGCCGGCCTCAGCCAATCGTCGCCGGCGGTTGCTGTGTAGCCTTCATTAAAAATGAGATAAATGACTTGCAGAACAGAGGAGAGTCGAGCAGTGAACTCCGCGCCGCGCGGAACTTCAAAAGCAACGTGCGCCTCGCTCAGCGTTCGCTTGGCGCGAACGATACGCTGCGCGATCGTCGGCTCAGGTGCCAGGAACGCGCGCGCTATTTCGTCTGTGGTCAATCCACCGAGCAGACGAAGAGTCAGGGCGGTTCGTGCCTCGGTCGAGAGAATTGGATGGCAGGAGATGAAGACCAGCCGCAGGAGGTCGTCGCCGATGTTGTCGTCGATTGCAGCAGTGAGGTCGGGCACTGCAGCTTCCCGTTCTGAGAACTCGCGGCCGAGTTGCTCGTGTTTACGATCGAGGAGCTGATTTCTCCGAAAATGGTCGATCGCGCGATGCTTGGCAGTGGCCATCAGCCAGGCGCCAGGGTTCGCTGGAATGCCCGATTCGGGCCACTGCTCGAGCGCCGCGATGAGTGCGTCCTGCGCGAGGTCTTCGGCTAGGCCAACGTCGCGCACGATGCGGGTGAGGCCCGCAATGACCTTCGCTGATTCGATTCTCCAAACCGCATCAATGGCACGATGTGTATCGGTAGCTGTCACAGCTACCGATCACATCATGTCTCGCCGGTCTGATGCAACATCGCCGAACCGACGCCAGAGCTAGGACGCCATGGCATTGGCGCAAGTGCCGGCTTCGAATACCTGTCGAATCTCGCACTCGCCGTCGCCGGCAACCTGGAGGAACTCTTTGGCCAGCTCGATGGCATGCTCCTTTGAGTTGGCTTGCAAGATGGCGAAGCCGCCGACGATCTCTTTCGACTCTGTGAAAGGCCCGTCGGTTACCGTCGTCTTGCAATTGGCCAGACGTACGCGCGCGCCTAATGCGCTTGGCAAGCAACCTTCGGTAGCGACCAGGGTACCGGCCTTGATGTATTTGTCGACCAGCTGGCCCATTTTCGCCATCTCCTCCGGCGAAGGGGGAACACCACGCTCGACAGTTTTAAAGATACTCAAGAATTTCATGACGATTCTCCTCTTAGATCAGGTTTTGGCGATCCGTCGCCGGATGCATGGAGCGGATCCGAAGTCCCCGCTCTACTATCACATCGAACGAGGCTACGCGAAATCGACACGCAGCCACGCCAAAGTTCATTTTTTTGCGGATATCTGCTTGCTCAGGCGCCGCTCCTGTTCCCTGAGCTCCGGCGTGAACTCGGCGCCGAAGTCCTCGGCCTCAAACACGGGACGAAGCTCTATCTCGGTTCCTCCGTCGAACGGCGCGCGCTTGAGCCACTCGACCGCCTCATCCATTGACCGCACCTGCCACAGCCAATAGCCGGCGATCAGCTCCTTGGCTTCCGTGAAGGGTCCATCGGTGATAGTTCGCTTCTCTCCTGAGAACTTCACGCGCTTGCCCTTCGAGCTGGGGTGCAATCCATCGCCCGCCAGCATGATGCCTGCCTTCACCAGCTCTTCGTTGTACTTGCCCATTTTTGTGAGGATTTCCTTATTGGGAAGAACGCCCGCTTCCGATTCCTTATTAGCTTTCACGATTACCATGACTCTCATTGTCTTCATCTCCCGTTTGTCGTTGGAGCTGGTAGATTCGACAGAATAAATTCCAGCTCTATATACACGTCGAAGGAGCAGCGTCGAGATCGACACCTTTTATTGGTATTCGATCATGGCGCCCCAAACAAGTACGGCAGGCGCCTTCTCCCGCCCAAAATTGACAGCAAGAAACCCCTTTCCGCGTTCGTACTAAGGCTTAAGTAACTTGGCCGCTAATACAGCCGGTCTAGAATCTCTGTGGTTTCATCCACGGTATTCTCTTGAGCGCAGAGCAAATAGCACAAAAGAAAGATGAGAAAAGGCCTCTGAGCCTCATGCGGCAACTTGAAGGCCGCGAGTGGTGGCTTTGGGGATTTGCGGTCCTGGTGACGCTCGCGCTCACCGCCGGCATCGTATCGCTTACGTTTCCTCAATTTCGCCTGGAGTCAAGCAACAGCGATTGGACCGATCTCAAGGAATGGGTCCGCGGCTTGGCAGGCCTGGTGTTTCTGTTCGACATCTACACCGTCTATCAGCATTTGCTGCTGCAACGAGTGCGGCGAAAGTTAGCGGAGCAGGACCAGCTCTTTCAGGTGATCACGGAAAATGCAGCCGACATGATCGCTGTCATCGATTGTGACGGACGTCGCATCTACAACAGTCCCTCATATGAAAAGGTCCTCGGCTACTCACAGGAAGAGCTTAGGTCCACTTCATCGATTGAGCAAATCCATCCGGAGGACCGTCCACGCGTGACTGAGGCGGCCGAGAAGGCGCGACTCACTGGACGAGGAGAGCGGCTTGAATATCGCATCCGGCACAAGGATGGAACCTGGAGAATCCTCGAATCCACTGCCAGCGCCATCCAGGATGGCTCCGGTAAGACGCAGAGCTTGGTGGTAGTGAATCGCGACATCAGCGAGCGCAAACGCGCCGAGGACTTGCTGGCTCACAATGCGCTGCATGACACCCTTACTAATCTCCCCAATCGCGCATTGTTCCTGGATCGTGTGCGCCATGCGTTGACGCTCTCGCAGCGCCATCCTAGTTACAAGTTTGCGGTCTTGTTCATCGACATCGATCAATTCAAAGTCTTCAACGACAGCCTGGGGCATAGCGCCGGCGACGAACTCCTGATTCAAATCGGGAAGCGGCTGAGCGCATCCCTTCGCGGCCTCGACACTGTTTCGCGCTCTGGCTCGCCTGAAGCGTCGCCTACCTCAACCAGCGAAGGGGGCCTGGCCAGGCTCGGCGGGGATGAGTTCACTGTTCTGCTCGAAGACATCCGTGACTCCAGCGATGCCATCCGCGTCGCCGAGCGTATTCAGGAGCGATTGGCGCTTGCATTCTGCGTGAACTCGCAGGAAGTGGTCACGACCGCGAGCATTGGAATCGCCTTCGGAGCATCCTCTTACGCGGCTTCCGAAGAGTTGGTTCGCGATGCGGAAATTGCCATGTATCGCGCCAAGCGGGATGGAAAAGCGCAATGCCGAGTCTTCGACACCGCGATGCATGCATCTGCGATCAAGAGACTACGTCTGGAGACGGAGCTGCGCCAGGCTTTGGAGCTGGGCGAGTTCCGCGTGCATTATCAGCCGATCGTCTCGTTGCGCAGCGAGAATGTTGTCGGATTCGAAGCGCTGAGCCGCTGGCAGCGTCCGACAGGTCTTGTGCCGCCGCTGGAATTCATCGGCGTAGCCGATGAGACCGGACTCATTTTGCCGCTGAATCGGATGCTTCTTCGCGAGTCCTGCGAACAACTGCGCTTGTGGCACTCTCAGTTTCCTTCCAAGCCACCTCTGCGCATAAGCGTAAACATCACTCCCAAGCAGTTTGCTCAACCCGACTTGACCGCTCAGATGGCGGCGATCCTTAAGGAAACCGGCGTTCACCCGAGCGATCTCGATGTGGAGATCACAGAAAATATTGCCATGGGAGATGCAGAAAAATCCGGCGCCATCCTTGCTGAACTGAAGAAGCTTGGCGTGCATATGAGCATCGACGACTTTGGAACCGGATATTCATCGCTGAGTCGACTGCAGGGTTTTCCCGTCGATGCGGTGAAAATTGACCGCGCCTTCATTTCAAAGATGTGTGTCGACGCTGAAAGCTGTGAGATCGTGCGCATCATCATTATGTTGGCGCACAATCTCGGCCTTTCCGTGGTGGCTGAGGGCGTTGAAACGCCGGAGCAGGTTAAGCAGCTCCGCGAGCTCGATTGCGAAATGGCACAAGGCTACTTCTTCTCACGACCCGCCGACCAGGAGGCGACTCAGCGATTCCTGCAAAGCCGCCGTCCAGCCGCAAGCCACGCTCGTCCTTCGGACAAGCCATCCCTCGCAATATAACGGGCGAGTTCAGAGAGCCTGGGCCCAACTTCTCTTTGCAATTGTTCAATTTCTGGGTTACTCGCCGGAGATGTTCAGCCGGATAGCAGGTTCGGGCAGAGGCTTTTTGAAGCGTAGTTGCGGATGCATGGCTTCCACGATGAACGCCGTTAATGTGGCGAGCACAAAGACGACAGCAATCAGTTCGAAGATGCGTCCTTCACGCCCCAGCAGAAACAGCAAGGGCATTCCTGTGGCTAACATAGTTGAGCGCGGAGCTTTCGCTTCCAGTCTTGTCCGGCAGTGAGGACAAACGAACTCCGCCCATCCCTGCAGATTGAACATGCTCGGGGTAGCGATTTCCTGACCGCAACTGGGACACCTGGACATTCCCGATGATTGTGAGACCGCGGTTCCGAAGTGTCAACGTGACGAAAGACGAAGACCTCCTCACTTGGTTCTCAGACGCCACGCTGTAGCGCGACAACGTGTTATCTCATTGTGTTTCCGGCAATGTGTACTCGAACTCGTAAGAGTGTTTTCCATCCCGCGCGATGATGATGTTCATCTTTCCTGCGAGACCTGTGAGTTGGCCGGTGCCCGAATCGGGCACAACCACGATGGAGAGCTGTGGCGTTCCGCGAGTCATTGTCGCGGTATGCTGCAGAACGAAGGTGCCCGCGCGCCCTTTGAGCGTGCCGCTCACTTTTTCAATGGCAACGTAGCCACTCCTGGCGTAGTTCAGCATCTCTCCTTTGCTGGTGGCTTCCAGGTCGCCGTGAAGCTGCTTATCGATCGACATCCTGCCGAGAGCTTTGTCGTCCTGGTTGTAGGCGGGCAGAGGAGTGAGCTTTACGTCGAACGGTCCGCTTGCGTGATTGGTCATTGGAGCTTCTTTCTGGACAGTTGAAGAGGGCGAAGAGTTTTGAGCATGTGCCAAGCTGATAAAGGAGCACATGCCGAGTATGAATGCTGCATGTAGATGCCATTGGTTCTTCACAAATGCACCCTCAGTTACTAGCACCCGACTGCTACCGCATTCGGTACCGACTTGCCTCTGCGAATGCGGTCGAGCGCGATGGACAACTCCGTTGCTACACGGTCGCGCAAGGCTGTCGGTTCGACGACATCCACTCGCGCGCCTTGAGCAAGCACGATGAAACAAGCCTGCTCCTCGTCATCAAAGCGAACGCTCATCGTCGTCCAGCCTTCCGCGTCCGGACCTCGTCCATCCTCAGTGACGCTATGCCACTTCTTCATTTGCTTCGCGGCTTCGGGATCGAGACGCAGCACGGCGTCGTAGTGCGGCCAACCCTCACGAAATCGTTGAGCTGACGATCGCCAATACTTGGCGAGGTCAAAGTCGGCGGGGCGTTCACTCATTTGATCCAGCAGCTTTGCTTCTTCGATTCGAGAGACGCGAAAGGTGCGCAACCCAGCAGGCGTGTTCGCTACCAGATACCATGTGCCGCTCTTTGCTACCAGCCCGAGGGGATCAACGGTTCGCTGGACTCGCTCGCGGGCATTCTTGGCATACAGAATTGTGAGCTTGCGATCGCGAGAGACCGCATCCTGCACGATCGGCAGCATGGAAAGATTCTCGGAGGTGCCACGCCACCCGGTTGTATCAACAAACAGTCTTTGCTGGATTGATGCAGCCTTTTCCCGCAGTGAGTTGGGCAATGACGCGAGCAACTTGGCGAGTGCGCTTTCGGCTGCTGCCGCTAATCGGGCGTCGCCGATCACACGCGGTTGAGCCATGAGCAACGCGCGCAGTTCGGATTCGTCGAGTCCAGGAACCTGGGTGCGCCAGCCTTCGTCGAGCTGCCAGCCGCCTCGCGCTCCGCGCAGCGCAAAGATCGGCACACCGGCGGCGCTCAGCGCATCCATGTCGCGGTGCAGCGTGCGCATCGAGACTTCGAGTCGCTTGGCCAGCTCACGACCCGGCATTCTTCCGTGCGCCTGTAGCAACAGCAACGCGGATAGCAAACGATCGGCTCTCATCAGCGATTCTCGCGTTTCAGCGATTGCTGAAAGTATTAGTCGTGAATTATGACATGGCCTGTCATATATCCACGGCTACTCTTCCTGAGACGGTTTTCTTTGCCGTCCGGCCATCTACACATTGTCCAAGAAAGAGGCTGCAGATGAAAATGACCGAGCTGTTTCTGGCGCAACTCGAACGAGAGGCCGAAGGTACGCGCGATGCCCTGAAGCGCGTACCCGAAGGGCGCAACGACTGGAGACCTCATGAAAAATCGATGCCGCTCGGCTATCTGGCGGCGCTGGTTGCGAAGCTGCTGGGCTGGGTCGCGATGACGATCAAGACCGAAGAGTTTGTTTTGGGATCGAATGGCGGATCGAAGTACACGCCCAAAGCTCTGGCGACAAAGGCAGAACTCATGCAGTCGCTCGAGGAGTCAGTCGCAGAGGCCCGCGAAGCGTTGAATAGCACAACCGACGAACATCTGATCAAACCATGGCGCTTCATCGCCGCAGGACACGTGGTCAGCGAAGATCCACGATACGTCGTGTTGAGCGATGCCGTCTTCAGTCACCTTGCACATCATCGCGGTCAGTTGACCGTCTATTTGCGGCTGAATCAGGCGTCTGTGCCTGCGATCTATGGTCCATCGGCGGATGAAAGAAAGCGGGCATAACCTATTACGGACAGGAACTTTGCAGACGTGGTCCATCATTCTTTATAAAACGAAGCGCCGACCAGGGTTGCAAGGACTATTACAACGAGACCTCCGAGATTGGTAAGCACCAGCAGACCCGCTGGAAAGACTCCGGTTTGAGCGATTCCCATTGCCGGAAGCGCGTAGCCGATGATCCAGTACGCAAGGCCCGCAGTGACAGCGGTCCTCGGACCAGGACCGAATCGCGGACGCACGGCAGCATACAACCATACTGCGGCCACTCCCATCGCGAATGATTGCATGACGAAGATCCAAACTGCTGCCGAAGGGAGCGGACGGTTGGCAGCGTGAATCGCTGCCTGCCATTGTCTGCCCAGGGCAATACCGCTCCAGATGATCTGGAACACATTGACGATCAAACCTGCAAGCAACCCGCCGCGAACGACACCGAGCCAATTGAGTGTGCCCACGCCTTCCTCCCGGAGTAGTTTAGGGTGCGGTGCTCTAGGCTCTTCAACACAACTGGTTACCGGGGCATAGCTCTAGCGTTTCAAGGACAGGCACGAATATGCCGAGCATGGTAATCGTCGTTCAGGAGCTTTAGAATTCCGAAGCTGTGGGAGAGCGGCATTCACTGATTGCATTCTGTTTCGAATCGTCTCCCCCGGTGCTTTCCAACAGGTCGCTATAAATCCAGCATCACTATCGAAGAAGGGATTATGCGGGAATGAATCCCACAGACCAATTCGCGGGCGCCGATTCCGCCTTTAAGGCGCAAGTTAACTCGCAGACAGAGCGAATCACCGCAGAACTCAATAAACTCGAGCAGTTATTGCTCGCGGGCATGGTGGATCGTCGTGTGCTGATCAGCTTTCGAGAAGCGGTGAATCGCATTCGGCAAACCAGCTGGAGCGTGCAGCAGTGGCTCGACGGTGGCGGCGAAGGCGGCGTCTCTAACATCCTCCTAAAGGAGCGAGTACGGATGGTGGAACAGCTGGCAGGCCAGCTTAGTCACGACCTCGCCGGGCCAGACGCTCAGATCGGCCAGCAGGAACTTGACTCAATGAAGCAGGCTATAGACTCGCTTTCAAACTTCGTCGGAGCACGACAATCCGGAAACTGAAGATGTGGGTGCACCCACGCTCCCTCCCTCTGCCCGGCAATATTTAGAGTCACCCAATCTGGACTTGATTACTTTGCTCCTGGCCCTCCCCGACATTTAAAACCACTGGCCTGAGTTGAGGTGTAAATCTCTGGACATTGGGTGTCTATCCACCCTTGATTCTTGATAATAGGTGTTCGCCAGATAAACCCGAAGGTTCAAAGGGGTGGACGGATTAACCATTTGGTTTATGCCAAGTCTGCGTCGTGGGTTTTTCGAGCAAGCAAGGCGCAAGGAGAGGTAACAGTGAATCAAGGGTTTGCGCCTTTTCAGGTGTGCGGTCCCGTTTTGGTATGCAAGTTGCTATTTATACGAGCGAACAGTGTAGAGACGGAAGCGAAGAGCAAGAAGCAGTGAAACGGGCTCTGTGGCGATAGCGCATTGCTTCCACCGCCTCACACGACAAGGAGGCAGTATGAAACGGCAAATCGTAAGTATCCTTGGCGTTTTCGGGCTGCTGCTCGTGGCGGCATGCGCGAACGCTCAGAGTGTAAACGTGAAGGCTAACGTTCCTTTTGATTTCGTAGTGGGCAACGGCACATTGCCGGCTGGAGCGTACAGCATTGAGTCCGTAAATGCCGAGATCGGCTCGCCAACGTTGCTGATTCGGAACGCCAGGAAGCCATTGGAGCTGGTGAACTCGAACATAGCAGACAAATCGAGTCCTGCAAAGTCAACTCACCTGCTCTTCCATCGCTATGGGGACAAGTACTTCCTGTCGCAGATCTGGATGGAAGGTGCGACCACTGGACGCCAGTTTAGGATGAGCCGCCGTGAGGCCGAAATCGCGAAAAATCTTCAGCCATCTGAAGACGTGATCGTGCTCGCAGCGCTTCGATAGCGAACACACGCGGCGACCATCGAGAAAAGGGCACAGCCACTGTGCCCTTTTTCTTTTTGTTGCGAAGGGAGAACGACCTTTTCCCGTCATGGGGAAAGTCGGAACACTTCCACAGTTCCGATCGGACCTTGCGAGGTCGGACCTGGGCCAAATCCGCCATTGGGATTGACGACGTAAGTCTGTATCTTGGAAGTGCCCTCGGCCGAATAGACGAACTTGCTGTTGAAGTCCGCTTCCGCATGCAGCACCGCCGTCCCGAAAATCCCGATTTGGTCTCCACCGATTCCGTCGTAGCGGACGAGGTGGCCGGTGCTGCTGGTGTCGTCGTGAATCGTCACGTAGGCCTTGCGGTTATCCGCCGCGACGGAGATGTAGTTCACCTGATTGCCGCCCTGCAGAACTACTGGCTGTCTCTGCATCGCAAGTTGTCCGTTAGAGTCCAGTGACAGCACCGTAGCGGTGTTGCCCTTCCAGCTATCAGCCAATGCATTGCCGATGCTCAACGAGAGGCCATCAGAACTGCCGACGGCTGCCGTGCTTACGGGAGTCAAACTGCCGGATCCTTGATCGATGGAATAGGAAGTGACCGCGCCAGCGGCGTTACTCAGGAGGAAACGTCCATCCCAGGTGGTCGCTAATTTTGCCCCGCCGCCTGCCGTTGAAGAGATATGTGTGAGCGCTCCACTGCTCTGATTCACCGACCAGATATCGATTATTCCCGGTAACGAGACATAGATGAAGCGGCCGCTGCCATCGATAGCAATGTCCGCAGGCAGATCAGGCAGCGAGTAGGGAGATCCAGACACGCGGTTGAGAACGCCCGAGCCGCGGTCGATGGTGAATGCGCCGATGCCATTCGAGCCGATTGCTCTGCCTGCGAACGTCCCTTGCCTGTCAGCCGTGTACAAAAGGCGGCCAAGACGATCGATGGTGATAGCGAACACTGTCGCCCCGGTTCCCGTTTGGAAACCGGTGATTCCGGTTGCTGGGTCAGTCGGCATTGGCACGCTTACGACTTGCCCGGTGCTGCTGTCGATCTTGCCGCCCTTTACACCGGCTCCGGAGCTCCCATAGAGAAACTGAGCTTGCGTCGGCGCGCCGCCACCTGCGCCGATTCCGCCGCCAGGGCTGCCGCTTCCAGATCCTGAAGTAGATCCACCCGATGATCCTCCAGAACTGCCAGAGCTGCTGCCTGATCCGCCGCCACTTGCACCCGGTTGCGACGTCGAGGGACTGGGAGAAGCAGACGGGTTCGGATTATTAGTGCTGCTGCTGGAGGAGCTTCCACAGCTGCTGAGGGAAAATGCTAAAGCGAGTACGGCTGTAATCGAGGATAATCTAATGGATGTGGCAGTGGACATCGGTGTTCCACGCATGTTGAGCGACTCCCCGAGAAGTT
>DATLKS010000450.1:0-1662 GCA_035538255.1 Terriglobales bacterium | reverse complement strand
TGGAAGGACGAATATGCGGCCTATTTCGCCGGCAAGCAGGTCGTGGTTTTCGCTGACAACGACACGCAAGGGTTAGCGCACGCTGAGACGGTATCGCGATCGGTTGCGAAGTTCGCCGCCAGCGTAAAGCTAATTCGCTTTATCGATATTCCTGAACATGGGGACGTCTCGGACTATCTGGACAAGCACACGCCAGAGGATTTGCTGAAGCTCATCAAAGACACACCGCGGTGGAGGGATAAAGAAGCCGACTCGAAAGAGCAAACGCTGTTCGTTCCCATGTCGAATTTCTGCGCACGCCATCGCGAAGAGATCGACTGGCTCATCGAAGGCGTAATCCAGCGTGGAGCAAACGGTTTCATTGTGGCAGATCCCAAGGTCGGTAAGAGTTGGGCTGCTGTGGATATGGCGCTCTCGGTTAGCCGTGGTGTTCCCTGGCTGGATTTCAAAGTACCGCGTTCGGCAAAGGTGGCGCTGGTGAGCCGAGAAGACACTCCAGCGCTCACATCATGGCGCATGAAGCGATTGCAGGCTACGAAACGCGGTGCTGAATACACCGACTGGTTGTACGTCAATTCCCGCGAACAATCATCTGAGCTCATGCTCGACGATAACGAGCAACTTGCCGAGCTGATGACGGCGATGGAGCAGTTCCGGCCGGAACTCGCCATCTTCGACGTATTCAACGTCATGCACGCGGCCGATGAGAACGACAACTCGGAGATGCGTGCCGTAGTAAGGCAGTTATCGCTGATTCAGGCCAAAATCGGCTGCGCGATCGCAGTAGTCCATCACTACAACAAGCACGGCGAGGGTTCGGTTACGAAGCGACTCCGTGGCGCCTCGGCGATCGCGGGATGGTGCGAGTGGCTTATCGGTATCTCGTGGGCAGACGAAGCGCAAAAGATTCGCAAGATGGAGTTCGAGCTGAAGGCCGCCCAGCCGCCTGATTCTATCTGCTTCCAGATCCTCAGCGAAGGCGAGACTGCGAGGTTGGAGCGGGCGCACTCTGGGAATTGCATTCCACGCTCGACAATCAACCCAGCCCAAAAATTAATGCAGTGAGGGACGCAAGAGAAAGTCGACATATTTTTCCTGTTCAGGGCACGCTGGCGAGCGTTCGAGTCTCTAGTCGCTGTTCCAGTCAGTCCGCAGCGGAGGCCCGATCCGGGATGGCAACATCCTGCGGCACCACCAGGCCAGCAGCGATCAAGCTTGCCATAGATCGGAAGAAAGCAACCTGGCGTTCGCTCCGAACTTCCTGTGCAACTTATGATCGAAGCTGGCGCAAATCCCAAAGATTTGCAGGGCCAAAGCGCCACTCCCTCATCCTCGACCATATCTACGCGCTGCACGTTCCCGAGTCGCAGCGTAGAGCAGTGGACAAGATGATGGAAACGGTGACCCAGACGTACGCCCGTTGAGCGGGCACGTAGCGCGAGCATCAGCTAAGACGTCTTTTAAGACGCCAGTAAGAAGTAAATTGAAAATGCTGGCTTGTGAGTGGGTTTGTTTTGGTGGAGCTAGTCGGGATCCGACGACCTCATCGTTCCAGCCATGTCTTGAAATCAGTTCGTCTTGTTGATCAGAATCGGAAGTGAGAGCGGCGAACTCAATGGTACTTCCTTGCCCTTCGCGAAAATCCGTTCTGGGCCGTGGACG
>DATLKS010000449.1:0-1582 GCA_035538255.1 Terriglobales bacterium | reverse complement strand
CCATCTACGCGACAAATTTCCCCCGGACGCGACCGATTTGGAGTGGATAGAGGGGCTAGCCGCCGAAGGCGATTGGACCGTCTTTACATTCGACTACGACATCGCTCGCCATGGCGCGATCAAAGCTGCCTGGAGAAAGGCTGGCTTGGTCGGTTTTGTGCTTCGACCTGCATGGCAGGACGTGACGCCAATGGAACAGACTTGGCGGCTGCTTAAAGCATGGCCGATGATTCTGAATCAGGTCAAAATTGCAGCGCCGGGATCGACCTACGAGCTCGGCATCAAGGTTAGCAAGATCTCGACCTTGTAGGCACAAAGTCAGGTCGGATCTCGGGCGCCGTGGTGGATAAGTGGGCCGACAGTAAACTCCAAGTCAATGACAGCAGCACCTGCAGACTCGAGTCACTTCGATGCGTGGATGACGTTGGTCGGAGCTGGCATAGCGTTGGCTGCGTCTCTCGCTACTGCGGCCCTATCTTCCTTCTTTGAGAATCGCCGCGATGCCGCTCGACGCGCACATGCCGATCAAGCCGAAGCGACGAGATGGCAGCACGAAAGCGCCGTTCGGTTCCACGATGAGCGCCTGCGTGCCTATGTCGAGTTCGTCGGCGCTACTCTGCACCTGGCTGCTTCGGCAGGCGTGTGGGCAGGAAGCCTTAGAGCCAGAACCTTCCTAGATTCTGTCGGATCTGAGTTGAATGCTTACGTGAGGTCGCTGGCGCGCGTTCGCATGCTGGCAAAGCCGCCTCTGATGCAACGGCTGCAGAACGTTCACGATCTCGTCGTAAAGCTCCTCGACTCGCCCGAAGCGGAGTCTATCGCCACGGAATTAATGACTGCGAGCGGGCAGTTCGAGGTAGCAGCGAAGAAGGAGCTAGGGATAAATTAAGGGGCGGGAGTGCCGCCCAGACCGCGTCTAAGTCTCTGACGTTGCTATCCCCGAGTCCGACCTATCTTTACAAGCCATGACCAAACGAGTCGCACCTCCGCTCAACCCAGACCGTGCGCTCCAAGCGTACGTCATCGGATTGGCGATAGGCGACGGCAATCTATCGAATCCGAACGGCCGAGCGGTCCGACTCAGGATCACGTGCGATACAAAATATCCGAACCTCATCTCGAGGATCTCGGCCGCACTCACCGAGTTGCTGCCGAAGAACAAGGTGAGCATCGTCCGCGGCAACGGTAACTATGTAAACGTAAGTGTTTACTCAAACCACCTCGAAGGGCTGCTCGGCTGGACAGCTTCGGGCGGCAGCAAAGCTCGACAGTGCGTCTCAATCCCGGAATGGATCTGTGCGGACCATTCCCTGATCATCAGCTGTTTGCGAGGCCTTATAGAGACAGACGGTGCGATTTATAAGGACCGCGGATATCCGATGGTGATCTTCAGCACCATCATTCTTCCCCTCGCCAACCAAGTGCATTCAATGATGTCCCTGCTCGGATACCGACCGCACTTGTACAGCGTGGACCCAGTCCTCGTTGGCGCCTCCCGTAAGTTCCAGGTCCGCCTTAGTAGGAATGTCTTGGCCTTTCTCGGATCAGTTCAGCCAGTCAAAGCCTGACCCGCGTCCTCCCG
>DATLKS010000448.1:0-1692 GCA_035538255.1 Terriglobales bacterium | reverse complement strand
TGTCGCGGTGGACGATTCCTTTCGAATGGGCCGCTGCCAGTACGTCCGCAATCTCGATCCCCAACCCAAGCAGCGACTCCGTCTCTAGCGCGCGGCCTGCGATGCGCTGTTTCAGCGTCGCTCCGTCCAAATATTCCATGACAATGAACGCACGCCCGTCATGCTCCCCAATGTCATAAATGGTGCAGATGTTCGGATGATTGAGCGCAGAAGCGGCTTTGGCTTCGCGTCGGAATCGCTCCAGCGCATGCGCGTCGCGCGCCAAGTCTTCAGGAAGGAATTTAAGGGCGACGAAGCGGTCCAGCCGCGTGTCTTCCGCCTTGTACACCACACCCATACCGCCTCCACCGAGCTTTTCCAGGATGCGGTAGTGCAATATCGTTTGGTTGATCATTCGAACTTGCCGGTCATGTTAGGCGGGATGCCAATGGCAAGTCAATGTAGCGAGTCAATGTGGCCCGGTAATCGGGCCACGCTTGTTTAGAGCGATCAAGCCTTAGCAGCACGCATCTGCGCAATCCTCTCGGCACGCTGCCGAGTCAGGTGCGGCACGATGCCTAGTTGCCGTTCGATCAGCATAATCTGCGCGCGGTGGTGCATTTCGTGCTCTTTCGCGCCAAGCAGCATCTCAAGTCGCGACCTCGCCGTCTTCCCGTCGCCTTCGGTCACCATCTCCGCCAAAAACTCCGGCGTCAGCGTCTCCAGCCACGCGGCAAACTGTTCTCCCTCCGTGCGAAGCAACTCGACAATCTCCGCCTTCGAGCGCGGTTTGCTCTCCTCGGCCTCGGCGCGTTCACCCAGAGCGGAAAAGTCTATGCCCTGCATGGTGGTCCGCTGCTGTTTTCTGTGAATCTCGTCCCAAAACCGTTGCGAGACGACAATGTGGGTCAACATCCGGCCCACAGGCTTACATTCGGGCGCGGCAACGTGCCCGTACTGCGATTCCGGAATGTCCTCCGCCACCTGAACAGTGTTTTTTCGTACCGTACGAAACGCGCTAGCCAGTTCCTTACCGCCGTAAGCAGTCATGGTTCACCTCGTCCTGGATTTTTTCGCCCGCTCTCGCCCGCGCTGGAGATTCTCAGCGCACACGAAAAAGCCGTCATGTTGGATGCGCCGCGCCCTACATAGTCACACGCGTAATTGTCGAGGGGAAATGTCTTCGTTACCACACGCGGGAGCGAAGGAAGCGCCGGACCAGCGCGAATCACCAGTAGACAAAATCCAGGTTCAGCGTGTAGGAAAGAAAAGGTCGGGAGCGTTGACGCTCCATCCCTGAATCGATCGCGGTCGAATCAAGCTTGGAGGGTGATTGTTGTCTTTATTGCTCATCTGCAGGGAATAGCCGTTTGCCAGATACGAAGGGATCTCGCGATAATCGCTGACCGGAATATAAGGGCCTTTTTTCCCCAGTTGCACGTGATAGCGGTTGTCCGGGAACAAATGCGGAAGCAAACGTGTTCCCACTTTCCTGCCGCGAGACACTGTAGCAAATAGCATTGGGCCACCTTCGAGAGAAATAATATCTGGTCCATTCTACAAACGCCTGTTTGCCACGGTAAGTGGTTCCAACTGTGGAAAATTGTGCATCCTGTGCATACTTTTTGCTCGACGTGGTCCAAGAAGCGCATTCGCGCAGGCATCACCGCTTCTCAGGCCAGTTTCCAGATGTTCATCTCCCATTTACAAGCT
>DATLKS010000447.1:0-8502 GCA_035538255.1 Terriglobales bacterium | reverse complement strand
AGCCAAGATTGGAGGGTAAACTCGTTTCCAATCTGAGAGGAGGACAGTAGGGAACCGCCGCGATTACAGGCAGGCTCAGCTCACGCGTGATCTCGTCAGGTGTGCGGAAGCTGTCGTCGAAGTATTCAGCGCAGAAGGTAGAGGCAACGCCGACGAAGAGGGCGAACAGCGTTCCCACCAGCAAATACCATCCTCCGGAGCGAGCAGGCAAAGCAGGGACTAGCGGCTCCTGCGCTATCGCCACATTGAGAATGCGGCGGCGATCCAGCGCGTCGCTAATTCGCGATTCTTCACGCTTCCTGAGATAAAGCAGATAAGTTTGCTCGGCCGCCTTCGCGGAGCGCAGCAGATCCTGTTGCACGATGCCTTTGTCTTCGAGCGTACGCGCTCTGGATTGGTAGCTGGCGATCGAGGCGCGCTGTTCCTCTTCCCGCGCCTGGAGTCCGCTCAAGTCGGCTTTTGCCTTGGCCAGTTCTCCGCGTACCCACGCTTCGGTTGGATTCTGATCTGT
Organism: Terriglobales bacterium; assembly: GCA_035538255.1. GTDB lineage: Bacteria > Acidobacteriota > Terriglobia > Terriglobales > Acidobacteriaceae > Gp1-AA112. The sequence goes on along the minus strand of DATLKS010000447.1, from coordinate 7,991 downwards.
CGTCTCCTCCCGAACTGGGCGTGCATCTTCGCCCGCGATCGCGCTTTGCGTCTCGGCGATCTGCCGGTCGACCTCCTGTACCAACGGATAGCTCGGCTGGAATTTGGTCAGCAGCTCGGTTCTCTTCAGCTGGAGGTTCAGCAAGGTGCTCTTGAGCTGCTGCATGAGCTGGGGATTGTCCCCCTGACGCAATTGCGTCGTGATTCTTGCGGGCATCGACTTTTGCAGGTGCTTGAGAGTGTCAATCCTGTCTTCGGTTTCGGCTATCGCCGCTCTGGTTTGTTCGACCGATAAGCTGATTTCCGCGAGTTTTTCCAGGGTGTTGTCGCGTTCCGTTTCGGGAGCTACTACCCGTTGTTTGCGATTGAATGCCTGCAGCCGATCCTCTGCGTCCGCCAGTTCTTTTTTGGCTTCATCAGTCTGCTGCGCGAAGAACAGGTATTGACCGCCTGGGCGCATCACCTGCGTGTGTTTCTCCAGGTAGAGGTTGCCCAAGGATTTTAGGACGTCTGCCGCTTGCTTCGGACGGTGCGATGAAAGCGTGACATTCACGATGTTGGTCTTACGTACGGCTTCAACCTGCAAGTTCGAACGAAGTTTGCGTATGGCAATCGCGATATTTCGTTCCCGATCATCCTTGTGGAACCAGGAGGAACCCACCGACTGCTCCAAATGGTTTGCCAAAACAACCTGGCGCAACAGATCTTCGCTGGTCAGCAGTTCCACCTCAGAGTTCATCTCCTGCTCTGAGATCTCCGGACTCGCGATCTGAATCTGGCTTGTGGACTGATCGCCGCTGATGACGGGATCGACACGTTCACGCTTCACCAGAAACTTCATCTCGGCGTGATAGCTGGGCAGGATCAGAGCTGCCACCATTGCGCCGAACAGCACGCCGAGAAAGGAGAGCATCGCGACCCGGCGGTGGCGAAAGATAACGACAGCCACTTCGCGCGCGCTATAGGACCGTATATCGTCGCTTTTCGGACTTATTAAAAGGGCTTCGGACATAGCGGGTTCCTTTATGGGATCGGCGAGTACATACCGAGACCCGCCGTGGGAATGAATTTGCGCATCTTTGAAATGCGGTTTTGCGGAACAAAGATCATGTCGCCGGGCTGAAGATGGATATCTTCGGCAAGGGTTTTCTGATTCAGCATCTTCTTCACGTCGATCACCTTCGCCTGTGCCCAATCCTGAGATACGCGACGGAAGAGGAGCACCTGCGAGTGCTTGGATTCTTCGGTGAATCCTCCAGCTTGTTGTAGCGCCTCCACCAAAGTGACGTCTCCGCGCATCTCGTACTTGCCCGGATGCGCAACCATTCCTCCGGCCGTGAAGAATGGTTTTTCAAACTCTCTGAGACTGACGGTGATCATCGGGTCGTGCAGGAATTTGCCGTACGCGCTCTTTACCGATTCCGTGAATTCAGGAACTGACTCGCCCGCAACATGAAAATCGCCAACTTGCTTCAGAGTCACAAATCCATCGGGCTGTACTGAAATCTGCTGGTTCAATTCGGGACTTAACTCAAAAGTGAGATCGAGCACATCCCCCGGACGCAATCTATAGCGAGGGTTGCGTTCGGCGAACTGCGGAGACGTGAGACTTGCATCGTGAGAGTTCGTTTGAGCGCCTGTCTTATCAGCTACCGGCAAGGCGGACTGAGAGTAGCAACTGCTAATTCCGCACGCCAGCCACGCCAGGATCGTTAATGCCGTCCGAAGTTTCATTTCCAACTTTCCTCCTCCACGGTAGCGCGATGGTGATCGCTTGTGCGCGCCTGCTGCTGATCGGCAACCAACCGCACCCATTCTGCTTTGTCTGCCTCGGCCGTGAGCAGGAAGGGTGAGCCCTGGATAACGAAGCCAGTTGCGCATTCGTCGCCGGGCGAGTTGGCAGTCCGTACCACAGGGCCGGCCGCCCGAAGTCGGCGGACCGACTGGCGGCTGTAGGACGGCGGAAGCATTACCTCACACCAGACCTGTGACTGCGCGGGCGGACACTCCCCGCCCAGCACCAACATTCCACGTGCGGAGATATCCCGCACAAACCCAGCGGCATGGGTGCATTCTCCGGAGGCTTCACGCCACATGTATGTCACGGGCAGATCGAGTCGGTATCGCGCGCATTTCCGTTTGTCCACAGACACCTGCCGGATCTATTAACGACGTGGGCGTCCCAGTAATCACTTGGTTACTGGTTCGAACAATTCGATGGACGCTTCCAGAATCGTGGCTAGATTCGGAGTTCCCTGATTTGAAAAACTTTCGTGCTGCGGGATTAGCAGGGCTTGTCGTCTCTGGCAGATATAGAGAAGATCCACTCCTCCGCCGTACGCAAAGTCATCTCCACAATGCAAGGCAGGGTTGCTTGACAGGCCAAAAGCCCCAAAAGTAAGGATGTTTGCCATTTCATTGCCCGAGCAGTAGCGCGACTTCGAATCAAAAAAGCACCGAATCTTGGTCGTTGGCGTGGCTGACATCGCTCTGCAGGCCGGTGATGCTAAGTCTTTACTTTCTGGTGAATGCTTGGAACATCTCGGGACAGGTACTCTGAATCAATAACAAGACAGAGCAGGCTTCCCGAGTCACCAGAAAGAGGGGCCGATTGGAGCTCTGGAATGATCCGTCTCTTCGTTGCCGATGCGTCGCCCATGGCCAGCCAACTCCTGGCCGATGCTCTGCGCCGATTTCGTAATCCAAGGTTCGATGTCGCGGTTCCGAAGTCTCAGAATCTGGACGAATGTGTCGAAGAAATCAGCCGGCAGTCGCCGGATGTGGCGATTTTGGCCCTTTCGTTGGCGGGTGGTCCATTGAGCGCATTGGGCGTGGTGCGCGAACTGCGGCATCGGGCGCCGCAGATGAAGAGCGTGGTCCTCCTCGAGCAGGCTGACCCTAAACTGGTTGTCGAAAGCTTCCGCGCCGGGGTCGCGGGAGTCTTTCATCGCTTCTACTCTCCGCAACTGCTGGTTCGCTGCATTGAGAGCGTGCATGCAGGGCAAATCTGGGCAAGTTCTCAAGAACTGCAGCACCTGCTAGAGGAGTTCCGCAGGACCAAGCCAATCAACATCGTGGACGCCAAAGGTCGAGCCCTGTTGTCTGTGCGTGAAGCTCAGGTAGTCCGTCTGGTGGCCGAGGGCCTCAGCAATCGCGAGATCTCCAAGCAGCTTTCACTCAGCGAGCATACCGTCAAGAATTACCTTTTCCGGATCTTCGAAAAGCTTGGTGTCGATACACGAGTGGAACTCGTTCTTTACGCGATGGCACAACGCGACCAGCCTCAAGCCTCGGCGCTTGCCAATGTCTCGTAGTGACAGCCGGCGAACACGAGCCGTGGCATCCTTCCGTTATTTCCTCGCCTACTTGGCGCAAGACTCGGGCTCGCATCTAAAATCTGAGTTAGATACCAGTGGAAGTTCGCTCGCATATCCGTACCACCGGCTCGGCGCTGAAGAACTGGTTTATTGCTACGTTGCAGGACGCGGCCGCCGTAGGCGCGATGTGGCTGGTTGGACTGCTCATTCTACGCGTGCCCCTGGCATTCGTGTGGGCCATCATCGGCGGTGCATGCCAGTTCATTCCAAACTTCGGTCCGTTGATCGCCGTGATCGGGCCTTCGATAACGACGCTTTTCGCCAGCCAGTCCGACGCTCTGATGCATCTGCTCTACGTCTTCATTCTTTATGCCATCATCGCAGTGGTCGACGGACTCGTACTTCAGCCCTACTTGATGAAGCGCAGCAACCGTGTGCCCATATGGGCATCGATTGTGACCCCGATCGTCCTCGGATTCGTCATTCCGTTTTGGGGCGTGCTGCTTGCGCCGCCACTGTTGGCGGTCATTTATGCCTATCGCCGTCCGAAGCAAGTAATCAGTCGTTAATAGTCAAAGCAGCCAGCATGCGAGTTACGGCAGGACCTGCCAGGCAGCAAAGCGAGCGCAAATGGGGGTCTATCGCATGCTATACTTTCCGTTTGTTCTCATACGGATGCGGGCATCTTACGCGCATCTGCGAACACCAATTCGAGTTTGAGGTTCTTACATGTCCGGCCACTCAAAATGGGCCACAATCAAGCACAAAAAGGGCGCGCTGGACGCCAAGCGCGGCAAGATTTTCACTCGTTTGATAAAAGAAATCACCATGGCCGCCAAGTCCGGCGGCGGAGATGCTGAAAGCAACCCGCGCTTACGCACTGCGGTGGCTGCCGCCAAGGCGGAGAACATGCCGGCTGACAACATCAAGCGTGCCATCCAGCGCGGCACCGGAGAGCTTCCGGGAGCAACTTACGAGGAAATCATGTTCGAAGGATACGGCCCTGGCGGCGTTGCGTTGCTGGTGGATGTCACCACCGACAACCGTAACCGCACCGTCAGCGAGATTCGCCATACCTTCAGCAAAAATGGCGGAAACCTGGGCGAGTCCGGCTCAGTCGCGTGGATGTTCCATAAAAAAGGTTACATCGTTGTTCCGAAAGGTCCGGCCAAGGAAGACGATCTAATGTCGCTTGTCCTCGAAAACGGGGGCGACGACCTGCGCGACGACGGCACTGACTGGGAGATCGTCACTGATCCGGCAGCCTTCGAAAATGTATTGAATGCGATCAAGGCCGCCGGCATTGAGACCTCGGTAGCTGAGGTTTCAATGATCCCGCAGAATTACATCAAGCTCGAAGGACATGCAGCCAACACAATGATCCGCCTGCTCGAAGCTCTGGAAGATCACGACGACGTGCAGAACGTCTATTCGAACTTTGACGTCGATACCAAGCAACTCGAAGAAGTAGCTGGTTAACTCCCTGAACTCTGTCCGTTGGTGCCGCCCCAACTTGTGGTAGTTTCGTTCGCGCAGCCACTTCACCGCGCACGAAAGGCTGATGCGCGAACGTTCAACCTCGCCGAGGAGGAAACACCTTGATCCCCCAAACGAAAAGATTCGTTCTACCTACCATCGTCGCCCTGCTCGCATTCACCGCCTGTGGTGAGAAGAAGACCAGCAATGAGCCCGCGCCGGCAGCTCAGCCTTCCGCGACATCGACCCCCGGCGCTGGCGGTGAGACTTCGAACCCATCCCAGACCGCAAGCAATGCTACCCCGCCATCGCCGACCCTGAAAACCCGCGCGGCAAACCAACCTGGACCTGTCACGATCCCGGCCGGCACGGTTATCACTGTGCGTACCGCTGAGGCTCTGAGTTCGAAGACCAGTCAGGCAGGTGAGAGCTTCTCCGCGACTGTTGCTCGCCCAGTGGATGTAGGCGGCGCAATGGCAATTCCCGATGGCGCACGAGCGACTGGAGTGGTGACGGTCGCGCATCCTCTCGGACGTTTCAAAGGCGGCGCGGCGCTTGGATTGCGTCTGACTTCCGTCGAGATCAATGGACAAAACGTACCCATTGACACGACAGCCGTGGCTCGTACCGAAAAAGGAAAAGGGAAACGCTCCGCCACGTTCATTGGAGGCGGCGCCGGTCTAGGCGCGCTTATTGGTGGACTCGCCGGCGGCGGTAAAGGAGCGGCGATTGGGGCTCTCGCAGGCGCGGGCGCCGGCACCGCGGGGACCGCGTTCACCGGCAACAAAGAGATCACCATTCCTGCCGAATACGCTCTGAGTTTCAAGCTGACAAAACCGGTGGAAGTCAGAAAATAGGACAGCGCTGCAGGGAATTCTCGTAGAGACACAGCATGCTGCGTCTCTTTGGCGGATGTTACATTGAACGCGAATGTTCGCGTCGAGAACAGCGTGGAAGCTCGCTCAGAACCGGTTCTCTATCGTGCTGAGCGCGGCACGAGCGAGCGGCGCCAGGCTGCTCGACTTGACTGCTTCAAATCCCACGCAATGCAGTTTTATATTCGATCAGAAGTCGATTCTTGCTTCTCTAGCCAATATCAAATCCCTCGAGTATGATCCGCAGCCGCAAGGGCTGCGGTCTGCACGCAGCGCTGTCGCAGAGTACTATAACGGGAACTCTCGCCTGGCAACGGCCGAGATCTCTCCAGAGCAGATTTTCCTGACCGTCAGCACCAGCGAGGCGTATTCATATCTATTTCGTTTGCTTTGTGATCCTGGAGACGAGGTGCTCGTGCCTCGACCGAGCTATCCGCTGTTCGATTTTCTCGCGGACATCCAGGACGTGAAGCTCCGCCCATACGATCTCTTCTACGACCATGGCTGGCACATCGATGTGGGTGGATTGCGAAGAGCAATAGGGAATCGCACGCGAGCAGTGCTCATAGTGAATCCAAATAATCCCACCGGATGCTTCGTGCATGCTCTGGAGCTGCGCGAGATCGTTTCGCTTTGCGGCGAGTGGGAGTTGGCGCTCATTTCAGACGAGGTGTTCCTCGACTACGAGCTAGAAGAAAAGGCAGATGTGAGCGCGGCTTGCGTGGACGCATGTCTTTCATTCGCGCTGAGCGGACTCTCGAAGATCTCCTGCATGCCGCAAATGAAGTTGGCGTGGATCGTCGTAAATGGCCCGGAAGAATTGCGCGAGCAGGCCCGCTCCCGGCTGCAGGTGATAGCCGACACTTATCTCTCCGTTAACGCGCCTATCCAACATGCACTGCCGGAATTACTAGGCCAGCGAAGCGCAATCCAGCCGCAACTGACCAGGCGCATGCGTGCCAATCTGGAATTCCTCGACCAGCAATTAAAAGTGTGTCCGTCAGTGGAGCGCCTGACAGTTGAAGGGGGATGGTATGTTGTACTTCGAGTTCCAATCCGGCAATCCGATGAAGAGCTTGCGATCGAGTTAATGGAGCGCGCCGGCGTAATCGTCCATCCCGGCCATTTCTATGATTTCCCGCAGGATGGCTATTTGGTCGTCAGTCTGATTAGTAGAGAAGAAGATTTTCGTGAAGGTGTTCGCCGCCTTCTTCCCGCAATCACCCGGTAATAATCAGAAACTCATCATCGAAACTCTGTCGTCCTGACCGCTGCTGGCGGGAGCAACGGCCACCAGGTGCCCGGGATTGGCTTTAGGCCACCCGGCTCCTTTTTGTTCCTTTGGCGGCAGAGCGTCCGGATGCGGGTTTTGCCTGTTTCGATTTTTTCTCCAGGCGCTCGGAAAACCTGCGAACTCTTGTTGGCGCAATGCCGAGTACTTCCACCATCTGCTTTTCCAAGCTGCGCGACGGCACTATGTCGCCGCACAAAAGCTTATCGACCATAATGGTGTTGATGCCAAGAAGCTTCGCCAATCCCTGCTGGTCAAGATTCCTACTCCGCATGGCTCGACGGATGATTGCTGCGAGTTCGATTGTGCTCCGCACGACCTTCTCCGTTACTTACTCGCGTGAGATGGCAAATGGAAAAGGCTGGCTGCCTGCAAAGGCATACGCCATCGCGCTCTTTGACTGCCGCTCGGGATTCCAAGATGCCTACAGCCTGAGCGCGGTGTCAGGTGCAGCATCGTTTTTGAGGTCCGCTGGCGAGAGCGAATTGTCGACAAAATCAGCAGGCCGCAGCCATTCCCGTTCACTCCGAGTCATCTCCCGACCGAACACCTGCCTGAAGGTCTCCTCGAATTGTTCAAATGACGTCTGACGCTGTCCATTGATTGTGACTAGCATTGGGGGCACTCAAAATGAGTTGATTCGGAACCATACTGCCAAAAGTGAGAATCTGAAAAGAAAAATCTATTAAGTTTGTGAAACAAGACTCCAGGTGTGACGACCTACCAGGAATAATGGACGGAGTAACTCACCTTTTTCTCGCCGTTTGGCGGTACCGGAACCGGATCGACCGGGAGGCGCACACGCATTGATCCTGCTGTAGCCTCGTAGGGCGGGGGAATCGGCGTCCCCTGCCTCCTGCGGGGAATCGACTCCGCGATCATCCGAGTTGTTTTGTCGAAGGTTTCGCGGCAGCATCTTTGACAGGCTTCTTCTGTGCACTTAGAGCCTTTTCCTCGGATGCTCTTTCCATCTCTCGGTTTCCATCACCTTTCGCCTTGTCATGGTCTCTATCGTGTGCTTTCGTTTCACTAT
>DATLKS010000446.1:0-7821 GCA_035538255.1 Terriglobales bacterium | reverse complement strand
ACTCGAGGCGCAGGAGAAACCGTCAGGAAGCAGGATGTTGAACTCATCGTGAACGTAGCGCAGATACATGTTCTGGTGCTGCGTCAGTGAATAATCGATACGGGCAAAGTCCTCGCGCGAATCGAATGGGTTTGGATCCTGATAGATGGTGTTATTCAGTTGTCCGAGATTGGAGAAAGATGCTGCTTGTTTTTCCATAGCGCCATAGAGCGCGGCGATCGCTTTTCCGTCCGCCGTGATGCATTGCGGGCTCAATACATTGCTGCTAATGGTGCAACCCGCTGGAGCGTTTGATGGCTTTTGCAGAGTGAGGGTAGCCCCTTTGTAATTCCAATCCCGGAAGTCACCGGAAAGCTCGGCTGTGGTGGGCATGGTGACGCGCGCAGCGGAGGCGGCGGTGCGCACATACTTCCACTGCTCGCCCACAAAGAAGAACAGCTTGTCGCGCTTGATAGGCCCACCGAGATTCCAGGCGGGATTGTTGAAGCGCAGCCCCGGTTTGACTGGAGAGAAGTAATCTTTCGCATCAAGGTAGTCATTCCGGAAATATTCCGAGATGCCGCCGTGTAAATGATTGCTGCCACTCTTAGTCACGACGTTTATGGCAGCTCCCGCAGCACGGCCATACTCGGCAGAGAAATTCGAGCTTTTTACGCTCACCTCCTGAACGAAATCTAGACCGACATTGTTAATCAAGCTTCCATTCGACCCGGAGTCGAGGTTGAAGCCTCCATCGACAGTGTGAAGGTTTTGATCGGTGCGGATGCCATTTACTGAAAATGGACTCGCGGTCAAGCTGGTGGTGATCGCCATCTCATTTTCATCTGTAACCGCGACGCCAGGCATCAACGTCACTAGCTCCGCGTAATTGCGCCCATTGAGTGGAAGACTCTGCACCTGTTCGGCATCCACGACGTGCGCAATCTCTCCCGAAGTCGTGTTTACGGTTTCAACGGCTCCAGATACTTCGACTGTCTCAGTCACGGTCCCAGGTTTCAATTTGAAATTCACGGTCACGCGCGCGTCGGGATCGATGTGATAGCCGGTCTTCGTCTCCCGGCCAAAGCTTCTTTGATCAACCGACAAACTGTAGTCACCTACCGGCAAATCGGTCACGACAAAGAACCCTCTTCCGTCGGTGGTCACAGTACGCGAAAGCCCGGTTCCCAAATTGGTTACCGTGACGATGGCGCCGGGAACGGCTGCATCGGACATGTCCACCACTGTGCCCGAAAAACGTCCAGTAATCGTCATCTGGCCCTGCACGGGAAGTGCAATCCCCACCCACAACATGACTGCTATCAGGTATGTAAATACGTCGAACAGGAGTTTCATTGTGGATCGCACGGTTTTCATTGCTCCTCATTCTTAGAGTTCTGGTCTTGCAAGTTCCGAAACGGAGACTCCCGCGTTATTTCGTGCTCTCGATGCGCGAGGGATGGGTACCGCAATGCGGGATACGGTATCGCATTCCGCGAGCTGTGGGCAGCATATTGGGAGAGGTGAACTTCAGTTGTCAAGCTTTTCGACTAGCGAAAACTCCTCGGCGACATACACGGTGGGCAGGCCGATGACGCAGCGACATGTACGGAAGGGCGACCTCGCACCTATGTTTTCTCTACGAGACTGGAGTTCAATCCTGTCGCGCAACATTTGTTTGATTTAGGTCGCAGCCGACGTCAGGGCGCGACGTTGGGCTGGAAATAGGAACACTAATTCGAAGATGTTTATCGCGGAATCGATCGTGCTTCCGTCGTGCGATTCTCAGCCCCAACCTTAACTGAGCCACCGCTACGGCGAGTATTCTGAAGTGCGTCGGCGCGACTTCCCTTTCGTAACCGCCCTTTCTCGGGTTTGCGTTTAGCCCGCGGGATTATCCGGCCATAATGCTCGGAGCACCATCTCCCCCAACTCGGTCAAAATCCACAAGAGGAAACCCTTTTTTATGTCGAAGCGGAAATCTGTTTTCGCATTCGCACTGCTGATGCTTGCGGCTTCCGTCTGCGCCGCTCAGTCGACTCCCACGTCTTTGTCGCTGCGGATTCCCGATAAGGGATTTGGCTCTTACACGAGTTTGTCGCAGAGCTATGACTCCTCCGCCAACTGGACGAGCATTGTGGATTCCACGGTGGCATATAATTTCAATAAGGTCTTCGGTATTTCTCTCGGAGCGCCGTTTTATCTCGCGTACAACCAGCCGCTCTTCACCTCCAGTACAACAACGAGTACACAGAATGGCCGCCCGGCGCTGCAATTCGCGCCGATCTCCGGATACCGGGCGATGGGCGACATGCGCTTCGGGCTGCGGTTCGCAACTCCGACTCCGATCATTAAGTACGTAGTGACCGCTACCGGCACAGCGCCTACCGGCAATACCTCGATCGGCATAAGCACGGGACGCGTGACCGCCGATTTCAACAATCATGTGGAGTTCGATCTCGGCCGCGTTTCCCCACTGGTTGAGTTTGGACTCGCAGACAGCAGTGCTCTGGTCAATATGGTGAAGCGTCCATACACCACCTTGGGTGCGCTCTCGCATTACAAGGCTGGACTCGGACTTCCGCTGGGCAAGCGCCTCAACCTTGAGCTTGCCGGCTATGAGAATCTGCCCCTCGGACTGCAGAAGCTCTATAGCCAGGAGTTCAATCACGGGAACGGCTCCGCTTTAAACGGCAAGGGCAGCTCAGCTCCGATTTATGAGCAGGTCGCTCTCGCAATCGGCAAAGGCTTCACCGAAGACAACGGCTTTACTACTGGCTTGAACGTCGACATTGGCCGCTATATGGATATGGGCTTCACCTACGATCGCAGCGCCCGCCAGAAGCTGGACAGCATTGAATTCAGCATCGGCATCCGCATCGGCCACGCTCCTAAGTATTGATTGAGTGCAAATCAGGAAGTTTCCGTATTGGCCCTTGTGTAAAGAATCTGCCGAAGAACCTTTTGGGACGCTTTAGACATGGGCAGGACTTTGAAGGCTGCGGAAACGAGCTTGTGGATTTCTTTTCAGGCCGGTCAGGCGTCAGCTGCAATTAAAAACCGTCACACCTGGATGTCCTGGCGATGATGGTGCGCGTCCCATCCTAGGAACCATTTCACTCCGGCTGCGGTGGGCTGCTCTCGTCGCGCATGTCGGCCAGCTCCAACCTCAGCATGTCGGGACGGCTGCTATGGCGAAGGCCGACCTCGACCGAGACCAAGCGTTTTCTGATCGCTTTTTCGAGCTCCTGCTCGAAGGTTTGAACGTCTTCCAGATTGCCTTTGGAAATAGCCTCTGTCAGTGCGCTCCAATCCTCGCCGCGGTCCATGAGGGAACGAGCACGGGAGCTGGCCTTTAGGATCTCGAAAATCGGCACGCGCCCACCGTTCTTCCCCGGCAGTAACTGTTGAGCGATCAAGTAGCGGAAGCTTCTGCTCAGCAATCCACGAATTCTTTTTTGTTCCTCAACGGGAAAGAAGCTTACGATGCGTTCCGCTGTCGTTACCGCGTCCCCAGTCTCCATACTGGAGATGATGAGGCGCCCACTGTCAGCGGCCGTCAACGCCAATTCGGCGGTGCGCCGATCGGCCAGCTCCGACAGCATGATCACCCTTGCACCCTGCCTTAAAGCCGACTGCATTCCGAGATCGTAGCTCGGCATATCGCTGTACAGCTCTCGCTGGTGCACCAGGCTTTTTTTGTGCAGATGGAGAAACTCGACCGGATTCTCGAGAGTTACGATGTTGTATGCGCAGCTTTCGTTGATACGATCGATAAGTGCTGCCATCGTGGACGACTTACCAGAACCAGGTCCGCCGGCGACGACAACCAGTCCGTGCTCCAGGTTTGCAATGTCGGCTAGCTGAGGCGGAAGCGTCAGGCTAGCAAAGTCTGGAATGGCTGTGCGTCCCACACGGATCGCGATTACATAGGTACCGCGTTGGCGGAAGATTTGCGGTCGCAGTCTTGCCATTTTGGGCACACTCACCGCTACCTCGCAAGATCCCTCCTCGGCAAGGCGCTTCAGAGCTCGCTCATTTTTGAGCGTTAAATCGTTAGCGATGCGCGCCGTGTCGTTTGGGCTAAGCACATGGAGGTTCAGCGGAAGGAGCTTCCCGCTGACCTGCAATTGGGGCGGACGGCCAGGGGACAAGATGACGTCACTGGGGATCGTGCCAGTGAGCTGCATACTTGCATTGAAGATGGCGACAATAAGATCCAGGGTAGGATTGCGCTGACCGGCGGCGTCCTTTGGGACATTCCGATCAGTGTCGTCGCTCATGATTATTCCTCGGTCGTTCCAAGCACTCCATCTCGATCTTTACGTGCGATACCCGTGGTTTCGTCTCCGAAATGATCCGGCCTCATCTTAGCCCGCCAGACAGGCTAACATCTTCCGCAGCGAGGCGAGACATATCGAATGTTCAACACAGACCTGCTCAAAAATAAGCGCATTCTCATCACTGGGGGTGGAACGGGACTCGGCCGCGCAATGGCCGCTCGCTTTCTACAGCTTGGCGCTTCTGTTTACATCTGCGGTCGCCGAGCGGATGTTTTGCAGCAAGCCTGTCGTGAGTTGGCCGACTCCACAGGACGTGAGGTTCGCCACATCGTCTGCGATGTACGCGAGCGCGAGGCCGTCGGGCAAATGATCAAGAGCATCTGGCAGGACGGTCCGTTGAATGTGCTAGTCAACAATGCCGCAGGAAACTTCATCGCGCGCACCGAGGAGCTCTCGCCACGCGCATGGGATGCTGTTCTCGGAATCGTGCTCAACGGGACAATCAATGTCACCATGGCGTGCGGAGGACGCTGGCTCAGTGCTGGACAGCAAGCAACCGTGCTCAATGTATCCACTACTTACGCCGCGGCGGGATCTGGCTCTGCTTTTGTAGTGCCTTCAGCTGTCGCAAAAGCAGGGGTGTTGGCCCTAACGACGAGCCTCGCGGTGGAGTGGGGCTCGCGTGGTATCCGCTTGAATGGCATCGCTCCGGGTCCGATTCCCACCCAAGGCGCGTTTTCCCGTGTCTTGCCGCGAAAAGACCTTGAGCAACACGCGCTCGAACGTGTTCCGCTGCGACGCTTTGGCACGCCTGAGGAGTTCGCTAACCTTGCGGCGTTTCTTGTGAGTGATGGCTGTACCTACATCAACGGAGAAACTATCATCATGGATGGCGGTGAGTGGCTCCGCGGCGCGGGCGAGTTCGCCTATCTAGACCGAATAATGACCGAATCTGACTGGCAGAACCTTCGTCCTAAGAAACACTAGCGAGCAGAAAAACGGAAAGTACCTCAGGCCGAGAAGCGTTCTGGGCTGTCTCTCTCGGAACCCGATCTGTTGACCGTTGCGCCTCACCTTCTGATCTTCAACGTTGAGACGCGAGTGCCTTTGCAACGGCTACCGCGGGTCCTATGTTATTTGCGAGGGCACTTGAGCCGCTTGCGCAATTTCTCCCCTACTTACCTTGCTCTCCTTTCCATTTCCTCCCTTCGCTTTTGCAAAAGTCCTTTTCGTTGACAATCTATACATAGCCACTCTATGGTTGGTCGATATGCCGAAGAACTTGCCCGGTACGCTCGACATGTTGATCTTAAAGACGCTCACGCGAGCGCCTTTGCATGGTTATGGTATTGCTCAGGCAATCAAGCAGCTTTCCGACGATGTTTTGACCGTCGAAGAAGGTTCGCTTTATCCCGCGCTACAACGGTTGTTGCTGCAGGGGTGGGTCAAGGCCGATTGGAAGACGACGGATACAAATCGTCGGGCGCGTTACTACAAGCTCACTGCCGCTGGGCGCAAGCAGCTCGGCATCGAGCCTTCGGAATTTGAACAAATGATCGCGGCAATTAGCCGCGTACTGCAGAACGCGTAGGAGGCAAAATGGACGCGCTGCTCCGGTTGTTCAGGAAACTTTGGCTCCTCGTCCGCCGGGAGCAGTTTGATCGCGAACTCGCCGAGGAAATGGCTTTTCATCGCGAAGAAGCCGAGAAAAGTCTTGAAGCAGAAGGCATGAGTCCAGAGAAGGCTCGGTACGCGGCAGCGAGACAGTTCGGAAATGCGACACGGCTGAAAGAGCGCAGCCATCAGGCCGTTGAGTTCCGCCTTGAAACTGCCTTCCAGGATCTTCGCTATGGCATGCGCCAGTTGCGCAGGAACCCGGGCTTTGCGACTACTGCGATTCTGGTTCTCGGCCTTGGCATCGGCTCCACCACGGCAATCTTCAGCGCGGTAAATCCAATTCTCTTCAAATCCCTGCCGTATCCGCATCCTGATCGCGTTATGACGATCTTCGAAAAAAAAGACGGAGGATCGCGGCTGCCGAGCTTCGCCACCTTCGTGGGCATATCGGAACGAAGCCGATCATTTGAGGCAATGGCGGTGATGAAAGTGTGGCGACCTGCAATGGTCGGAATTGGCGAACCCGAGTTCTTCTGGGGACAGCGCGTGAGCGCAGGCTATTTTCGCTCGCTTGGCTTTGTTCCCGCATTGGGCCGCGATTTCCAGGCAGCAGACGATCAAATTCATGACCCGAATGTCCTCATCCTCAGCGATCGCCTGTGGCATCGCCGCTTTGCCGCAGATCCGAACATCATAGGACGTGCGATCACACTGGAGACCAGCCGCGGGTTCGACGCGACCAGCAGCTACACCGTCGTTGGAGTGATGCCTGCAGGATTCGAGAATGTGCTCTCTCCTGCCGCCGAACTCTGGGCGCCGCTGCAGTACGATTATTCCCTTCCTTTCGGCGGTCCAGAATGGGGACATCATCTGAGCATGATTGCTCGATTGAAGCCAGGAATCGGTAAAGAGCAGGCCGCGAGTGAAATCGATGCGGTCTTGCCTCCGTTCGGAAGAGCGCACGCCAAAGGCTTTGATAGCGCAGGAGGTAGTCCCGCTGGGGTCATTCTAACTTCTCTGCACGACAATCTCATTTCCGGCGTGAAGCCCGCATTACTCGCGATTCTCGGTGCTGTGCTTCTCGTGTTGTTGATCGCATCCGTGAACGTCACCAATCTTCTGCTTGCCCGCGCTGCTCAGCGGCGCGGAGAATTCGCCATGCGCGTAGCCCTCGGCGCAAAACAAATGCGACTACTGCGCCAATTGATTACAGAGAGCCTGTTGCTCGCGGTACTTGGTGGAATGCTGGGCGTCGCCATCGCGAAAATCGGAGTGCGAGGGCTGGTGGCGCTGAGTCCACCGGGATTGCCGAGGGTTGACGCCATTCGCGTTGATACCGACGTCTTGCTCTTCGCTTTCATTGTCACTACTTCTATCGGACTGGTCATCGGACTCATCCCTGCAATTCAATCGGCGCGCAGCGATCCGCAAGCAAGCCTGAAACAGAGCGCACGCCAGACGGCCGGCAGCCACCAACTCGTGCGACGTTCGCTGGTCGTTTCCGAAGTTGCTCTTGCCCTCGTCCTTCTCTGCAGCGCCGGACTGCTTTTGCGAAGCCTGGAACGCTTGTTCTCAGTCGACCCAGGATTCGACGCTTCCCATTTGCTCACGATGGAAGTGCAGGAGTCTGGCAATCGATATGTACACGACGAAGCTCGTGCTCGCCTGTTCGAACAGGCGCTCGAGACGGTGCGCTACATTCCCGGAGTGGCATCGGCGACATTTGTGAGCCAGTTGCCTTTGAGCGGTGATTACGACATGTATGGGATCGAATTCGCGGCCTTTCCGCATCAGGATGAGGCCGTCTTCCGCTACGTGGTTAGTCCTGACTACTTCGAGACAATGCGAATCCCTCTTCGTCGTGGCCGGTTTCTGAATGAACGCGACCGTGTGACAGATGCTGTTGTGATCAGCGAGTCGCTGGCGAAACACAAGTTTCACA
>DATLKS010000445.1:0-11164 GCA_035538255.1 Terriglobales bacterium | reverse complement strand
ACTGGCGACCACGTCGTTGTAATCAATGCCGCCAAAGTAAAGCTCACAGGCATGAAGGCGGGGCAGAAAGTCTATCGGCGTTACACGGGATTTCCAGGCGGATTGCGCGAGGAGCAGTACGAGAAACGCATCACACGACGTCCAGAAGCGATTGTAGAAGACGCGATCAAAGGCATGTTGCCGAAGACCAAACTGGGCCGCGCGATGGGAAGCAAGCTGAAGGTTTATCGCGACGACAAGCACACGCACGCGGCGCAGAAGCCGGAGACCTTGAAAGTCGCACGATAGCTACGCAGCTTCGAGACCACGCAGCCTCGAAGCTTTTTTGAAGAGGAAATTACAGAATTCTATGGCTGATTTGGTTCAGTACTACGGCACGGGACGGCGGAAGTCGAGCATCGCTCGTGTCTTTCTGCGTCCAGGCAGCGGCAATTTCAAAGTCAACGGACGCGAGTTCGACAAATACTTTGTCACCGACGCGCAGCGCGTAAGCGCCAAGTCTGCACTGGTTAGCAGCGAGACGGGCACAACGTTCGATGTTGTTGCCACTGTCCATGGCGGCGGCGTAAACGGTCAAGCAGACGCAGTGAAGATGGGCATCGCTCGCGCCCTGCTTGACTTCAACGGCGAGCTGCGGAAGAAGCTCAAGAGTGAAGGTCTGCTCTCCCGCGACGCGCGTGGCAAAGAGCGCAAGAAGTACGGACAAAAAGGAGCAAGAAAGCGCTTCCAATTCTCGAAGCGATAGCTTCGAAGCTTCGTGGCAGCGCGGCTTCGTAGCTTGTTTCACAAATCTTCCCGAACCCGAAATCCAAGGCAACGGGTCCGGGCCGGGAATGTAATTCTTGGGATGCAAGTCGGTCCTGGGAATGCAAACCATAAAAGGAGGTCAATTGGCGAATATCACCATGAAGGAACTGCTCGAAGCGGGCGTCCACTTCGGGCACCAGACGAAGCGCTGGAATCCCAAGATGAAGGAATACATCTTCGGAGAACGCAATGGAATTTACATTATCGACCTGCAGAAAACGCTCAAGATGTTCAAAGATGCGAGCAAGTACGTGCAGGAAATGGCCGCGCAGGGCAAGACGATCCTGTTTGTCGGCACTAAGCGCCAGGCGCAGGATGCCATCGCCGAAGAGGCCACCCGCTGTGGAATGTTCTATGTGAACCAGCGCTGGCTCGGCGGACTGCTGACCAACTGGGTCACAGTGCAGAAATCAGTCAAGCGGCTCCAGGAACTCGACGACATGGCCACGGATGGCCGTTACGAGCTGCTCCCGAAAAAGGAAGTCATCAAGCTGGAGCGCGAGCGCAAGCACTTGCAGGCGAACCTGGCAGGTATTAAGTCTTTGAAGCGTCTGCCGGATACCTTATTCGTGATCGACTCGAACAAGGAGCAGATTGCGGTGAAGGAAGCCCGCAAGCTCGGTATCCCGGTGGTTGCCGTCGTGGATACAAACTGCGATCCAACAGAAGTCGATTACGTGATTCCGGGCAACGATGACGCGCTGCGCGCAATCAGGCTTTTCGCTTCCAAGATCGCCGATTCGATTGTCGAAGGCGCGCAGGCTGCGACGGACAAGCAAGACGCGGAATTTGCCGGAGCAGTTGGCGCCGGCACGGAAGAGCACACCACCGGCGAAGGCAGCGATTATGCTGCGGACGGCGAGGCTGGTTCCGACGACATAAACCTCGAAGAGGTTCTGGGCGGGAATATTCGTAAGTCTCCCGCGGTTGCAGCCGCTGCCGCAAACGAGGCAGAGGCAGAAGCGGCCGTCGAGTAAGCAGAATCGTTCGCGCTGGAAATCGATCCAATAGGATAAGAATAGAACGTGACATTTATGGCCCGAGCTGCCGTGGCGCTCGGGTCAAGATTTATACAGCCGGATTTAGATTCTAGTAGAAGGTAGTTAGGAATGAGCACTACAACTGCGAATATCGACGCGAAGATGGTGAAGGAACTGCGTGACAAAACCGGCGCTCCATTTGGGGACTGCAAGAATGCTCTGGTTGAAGCTAATGGCGATGTGGAGCAGGCCATCATCGTTCTGCGTAAAAAGGGAGTCGCTACGGCAGGCAAGAAGGCATCCCGCACTACGAACGAAGGCTCTGTCGCCAGCTACATCCATGCAGGCGGAAAAATCGGCGTGCTGCTGGAGCTGAACTGTGAAAGCGATTTCGTCGCGCGCACAGACGACTTCAAGGAGCTGCTGCACGACATCTCCATGCACATCGCTGCGACAGATCCGAAGTACATCCGCCGCGAAGATGTCACACCGGAAGACTACGAGCGGGAGAAGGAGATCTATCGCGCGCAGGCTGCCGCCACTGGCAAGCCGGCGAACGTGGTTGAAAAGATCGTCGAAGGCAAGATGGCAAAGTTCTACGAGGAGGTCTGCCTGCTCGATCAGCCGTTTATCAAGGAGCAGACGATCTCGGTCTCGCAGCTGATCGCAACGAAGATTGGTAAGCTCGGGGAAAACATCTCGGTGCGGCGGTTTGCGCGCTTCAAAGTAGGCGAGCAGAACTGGACGATAGCCCAGATGAAGGTGCCTATAGCAGAAGAGCCGAAGCAGTAGCTAGGATCAGGTACAGAGTCGGCCACCTTTTGGGTGGCCATTTTTTCACTCGCCATGTGGCCTGGGTGCCGCGCCTGCCCCGCTCTTGTTTATCCCGCTGCTTACCCTACCTCACGCCCCGCTTTAACTAGAACCACAGACGCAACGTGGATACGGGCGGCCAGGGTGTTTAGTGGATTTGTGAATTCTTGCTGTTTTGGATTGTTTCATTTCCAATTCTTCGAGTCGGGAATGCCGTTAGTACGTCAGAATGTCCGCTTTTGTCAGCACATGAAATCCTCCCTGTAGCAGGGCAGCCCATGCAGTGCATCTGCGCTGCCCATCAACAAACATGCCAACTGCTGTTCGCGGTTGCTCCGAAGAACAACAAAAGCAGATTCCCTGAGCGCAAAACAGAGTATCGAGTCAAATGCATGTTCGCAGCGCTCGGAGGGATAACAGTCGGAGGGGTAGCGGGTTTTAACGAGGGGCTGAAAGCCAACATGAATTCTTTTTTAGAACCACCGATCAAATTCCGTCGGTCTAACTCGCATTGCAAGCAAAGCACCTGCACGCGAAGAAATTTGCTCGCTCGTTCGCGTCGCTCCAAGTCCTTTATTTTCTTCTCCCGTTTTAGAACTGCGATCAACGGATCGCGGCACATCACCTCTTGACTTTTTTCTCTGATTCGTCGTAGCACTGAATCAGGAGTCAAATTTTAGAGAGGTGCCAGTGTGGGAACCGAACACAGCAACCAGACATGCGATCCGCAGGACCATCCGCTTCGCGAGATCACGGCCCAGGACCAGCAGACAATTGAATATCCCATCATGAGCGATGGAATATCCCATAGGGATTCGATGGGATATCCCAATGGGATCGGATGGGATATTCCAATGGAATTAAAACCCGTAAGTCCTTATATATGATGGGATCACTGGGATTTCGATGCTTTTTGCCCAATCCGTTGATCGTAAAAGGTGACCAGCCAACGTGGATCGGCGGCCGTCTGACCCAGCAACCGCAAAAGCGGCGCTTGCTGCGTACCCCGGCTGGCGCGCGTGTCGGTGGGACTTTGTGACTTGTGTGATTTGGCGACGCTGGTCGCGGCAACAGCAGTGGATAGTTAACTTCTTGCTTGAGCTTGTTGGTGCTGTAATCCAACAGTTGGCCAGGCGGCGCTGTAAGTTATTCCTGGAATTTTGCATTTACACTTGCTTCCGTGAACATCGCCTTTTTCGGCGGTACCTTCGATCCGATTCATCGTGGACACATCGTCGTGGCGGAAAGCGCAGCGAAGCGATTCGATCTGGGTAAGGTCCTATTCGTTCCCGCTGAACTACCTCCGCACAAGCAAGACCAGAGCTTTAGCAGCTTCGCGCATCGCATGGCTATGATCGCGCTTGCTACTGAAGGACACCCGGCGTTTGTTCCCTCAGACATGGAGGCACGCCTTTATGCCGAGACACGTAAACCGAACTATTCTCTGGAAACCATTCGCCGCCTCAAAAGTGAGCTGAAGAAGGCCGATAAGCTGTATTTTTTGATCGGCATTGACGCATTCATCGATATTGCCAAATGGCATCGTCCTGCTGACCTGCTGCGGGAATGCGAGTTCATCGTGGCCAACCGCCCCGGATATGCGCTCGGAGATATCGCCGGATCCCTTCCAGAAGAGCTGCGCCCCAAAGACGAAGTGCTCAAGGCCGCACGGAAGACCAGTTCCGGCCTTGCGTCTTCAGGCGCAATAATGGCTTTCTCCGGAGTCGTCCTGCATCTGCTTGAAGACGTGTCGGAGCGGGTTTCGTCCACGCAGCTTCGCGCCGCAGCGGCGTCCTCTGGCAGACGCCTTGAAGGATACGTCGGTAACGCCGTTGCAGAGTACATCCGCAAAACAAGACTGTACCGCACTGAAACCAAAACAGCGGAGACCGATGTCGTCGCCGCTCATGCCGGCATTGTGAAAAAGAAATCACGCCGGTGAAATCCTGCTGAAGATAGAATCGAAGTTGAGGGAACAGCCGCCAGACGGGAGAAGAATCCAAGCAGAAGAATGAATGCCCAGATCCGAAGCCAGGTAGTATCCGCCGTTCAGGCTTGCGCAGAAAAAAAAGGCGAGGACATCAGCATACTCGAGATGGACAAGAATTCCTCGGCATTCACCGACTACTTTGTGATCTGCAGCGGAAAAAATCCCAGACAAATTCAAGCCATTGCTGACGAAGTCGAGCTGCGCCTCAAACGGAGCGGCGTACCGGCGAATCAGGTGGAAGGCTACAATCAGGCTGACTGGGTACTGATTGACTATGTCGATTTCGTCGTCCACATCTTCGCTGAGGCAACGCGCAAGTTTTACGATCTGGAACGACTGTGGAAGTCTGCTCGCAAAATCACGATTGACGATCTGAAGAAGCCAGTTGCCCGGGCCAAGAAATCGGGCGAGACCGTCGCCATAGGAACTCGCGCTATGTCTTCTTCAAAGCGCACCGCGACGACAAAAACGCCACGACGCTCTCGCAACCCAGCCCCTCGCCGGAAAACATCGTGATGAACAACCCCACCGCCCGCTTCTCCGATCGTGTCGAGGATTATGTAAAGTATCGTCCCGGCTACCCGGCGCAGGTGATCGATGTGCTTCGGTCACGCTGCGGCCTGACTTCCACTTCCGTAATTGCGGACATTGGTTCCGGACCGGGAAATCTCGCGCGACTGTTTCTTGAAAACGGAAATGAAGTGTTTGCCGTCGAGCCAAACACTGAGATGCGCGAAGCGGGGAAACAACTGCTAGGAAGTCGCAGCGCCTATCACAGCGTTGACGGGAGAGCAGAGGCTACGGGTCTGGAGAACGGATCGGTGGATTTTGTCACCGCGGGACAGGCGTTTCATTGGTTCGATTGGCCTCGCGCCAAAACTGAATTTCGCCGCATTCTGCGCCCGCCCGGCTGGGTTGCGCTGCTCTGGAACGAGCGGCTCACCGACAGCACTCCATTCTTGCGCGACTACGAATCGTTGTTGCTCCAATATGGAACAGATTACAAAGACGTCCGCCATGAGCGCTCGTACGAAAACATCAGCGATTTTTTTGGCGGCAAACCGGACGGTACGGTGCTTCCAAACCAGCAGGTCGTGGACTTCGATGGACTCCGCGGCCGCTTGCTCTCGTCCTCGTACGTGCCGGCTGCAGGGAGTCCCCAGCGCGAGCCCATGCTTCGCGATCTTAAGGATCTCTTTGCCACTCACCAGCGCGGTGGACGGGTTTCGATTGATTACGAAGTCAGGATTTACTTCGGGCGCCTGGGATGAAGTTGCGCGTCGTGTGGATCGCGCCTAAATCCCGCAGCAAAGATCCTGCATTTGACGCTCTTACTCGGGAGTACACGAATCGCATCGCAAAATATCAGAGCATTGAAGCCTCCGATTTGCCCAGCGAAGCTGCGTTACTGAAACTTCTCGAACGGTCCGCCGGAAGAACCAGTCCGGTGCTGGTAGTACTCGACAGCCGTGGCAAGGAGATGACTTCGGAAGAATTCGCAGAGTTCCTTGAAGCGCAGCAATCAGCAGATGTTCAACAGTTCATCTTCGCCATCGGACCCGCCGATGGCTTCACCGACGAGACTCGCCGCGCCGCAAGCAAGCTGATCTCGCTCGGGAAAATGACGCTTCCCCATGAACTCGCACGCGTGGTGCTGCTGGAGCAGATCTACCGGGCATTTACAATAATTCGTCGCCACCCTTATCACATGGGACACTGAATATGCCGTTGCTTGCGCCAATCACTGAGGAACTCGTAGCCCGAGTCACCAAACGCATCGTCGAGAAGTTTCATCTAAAGCGGATCATTGCGTTGGCAGCTATGCACGCGGCGAACACAATTCAGACAGCGATTTGGATCTTCTGGTTGTGATGAATACTGATAAATCCTTTGTGGATCGTACTGTGGAAGTGGACGCGATCTTCGGCTTGCGAGACTGGTCAAAGGACATCATCGTGTATACACCAAAGGAGTTTTCCGATCAGCAGCAGATATGGGGAACACTTGCGGCAACGATTAAATCCGAGGATAAGGTTCTCTATGAGCAAGGCCAGTAACGCCGCCTCCGCTTGGTTCCGCAAAGCGGAAGAGTATTTACTTGGCATCCGCAACAACATGGCGTCTCAGCAGGTCCCGTGGGGCTTGGTGGCTTTCCTCGCACAACAGACAATAGAGAAGAACTTTAAGGGATTCCTCGCGGCGCATCAGCCTACGATCCAACGCACTCATGATTTGATCGGACTGCTGAAGCTCTGTGCTGCTTTTGAAGCAGCGTTCCAGTCCTACGAAGCCAAATGCCGGAAGGTGAGCGCGCTGTACCTACTATCCCGCTATCCGGACGTCGCGATGGTACAGAGAGCGAGGCGCGCGAGGCTGTGCAGATTGCGCTCGATATCAAGCAGCTGGTTTTGAGGTCTTTGAAAGCTTGATGACTGACGTTCGCCGCGGTCTTATCATCGTGAATACTGGTCCCGGAAAGGGAAAGACAACCGCCGCTATGGGAACGGCGCTGCGCGCCGTCGGTAATGGGATGAAGGTGCTCATGCTGCAGTTTCTCAAGGGTTCGTGGCACTACGGAGAGCTGGATGCAGTGAAGGCGTTCGGCGACAACTTCGCCATGAAGCAACTCGGACGTGGTTTCGTCAAAGTCGGCGGAGCCGAAACCGATCCTGAGGACGTCCGGCTCGTTGAAGAAGCGTGGCAGGAAAGCCGCGAGGCAATTCTTTCAGGCAAATGGGACTTGGTGATCCTTGATGAGATTAACTATGCCATCAGTTACGGAATGCTCGATCCGGAGAAGGTGGTAGAAGCACTCACGCAGAAGCCCGAAATGGTGCATGTAATCTTGACCGGTCGCAACGCGCATTCGAAAATCGTAGAGATCGCCGATACTGTAACGGAAATGCGCCAGGTAAAGCACGCCTACGAAGCTGGTATTCTGGCTCAACGGGGAATCGAGTACTGAATGACGTGGTTTAAGCGGGAAAGCTCTGAGCTCGATGCATCGGGCGAGAAGCGGGTTCGCACCGAAGGATTATGGGAGAAGTGTGAAGGCTGCCGCCAGATCATCTGGAAAAGAGATCTGGACGCAAATCTCAACGTTTGCCCGAAATGCCAGAAGCATTTTCGCCTCGACGCGCGCACGCGACTCGCCTTTCTCCTCGACAACAGTGAATGGGAGGAGACGGAAACAAACCTGAGATCCACCGATCCGCTGTCATTTGTAGACACCAAAGCCTACCGTGACCGCCTGGCCAAGGCCCAAAAAGACACTGGCATCATGGATGCCATCATCAATGCCGAAGGCACGCTCGACGGCAAGCCAGTAATCGCCAGCGCGATGGAATACCGATTTATCGGCGGCAGCATGGGGGCGGTAGTCGGGGAGGCGATTACGCGTGCAATTGAGCGGGCGATCGAAAAGCGCAAGCCGTTGATCATCATCTCCGCTTCTGGCGGCGCACGCATGATGGAAGGCGTCGCCTCTCTGATGCAAATGGCGAAGATTTCCGCCGCCCTTGCCAAACTCGACGACGTAGGGCTTCCGTACATCTCGGTTCTCACTGATCCTACGACGGGTGGCGTGACAGCTTCTTACGCGATGCTTGGTGACTTGAACATTGCCGAACCAGGAGCCCTTATCGGCTTTGCCGGTCCACGCGTGATCGAGCAAACCATCCGCCAGAAACTTCCCGAAGGATTTCAGCGCAGCGAATTTCTCCTTGAGCATGGCATGCTCGATGCAGTAGTCCACCGCAAGGACCTCAAGGCATACCTGTCTCGTGCCCTAAGCTTTATGGCGGCAGATATGTCGCACTCGGCACTGGCTTAGCCAGTACCAGGCAGAGCAAAGCTGGCAGCTTGCTTTTCGACATCAATTTTTAGATCTGGGCGCAGGCGGAACATGTCCTCCAGGTGATAGGCCACACGCTCGAGTGGAATCGAGAGATATTCGCGCGTATCCAGGAATCCTCGCACGTACAGCTCCGCAAATTTCGTGAGTCCAAGCTGCCTGTATTGCACCGCGTGCACAAGCTCATGAAAGAGAAGCGAAGGTGTGAACTCTTCCTGGGCAACTACGACATCTACGAACGTAATCGCCGCCATCCATCGAAACTGCGGTAGATTTGTTAGTCCCATGCGTTCCAATTCAGGATAGAACGCCGGATTCTTCAGCGCTCGCGCGCGCACAAATCGAGTACGACTCAGCACATCATCAGGAAAATGGATAAGCAACTGCGCCCGATAGGCCTCCGCTATTGGGCTGCCCAAGGGGAAATGAATTCTCCGTTGCTCCTCGATGTAAGTAGCTACCTTACCGATGAGAAATTCAATCTGAGCATGTTAGGTAATCAAGCGAGCGCCCACACTGTAATTCTAGTGAACCGCACGCCGTGACAGAGCAACGCAGGAAATTAGAGGCTCAGGATGGTAACACGGGGCGTTTATTGGCTAGTTTCCGGCTGCGGCGTGCGGGGATAGAACAGTCTTGCTGCCGGATTTGTTGACCAGACGATGCTTCGCCTGCCCCGGATGCATACTGGTCCGATTATTCTTGGCAATCTACTTCATCTTCAGAGCTTGCTTCGAGGCGCTCTCTTCAAAGCGATCTGGACTGATCTCTTGCTGGGCGAAACCAACGCCGGTTTTGCTATGGATGACTAGTTGACGCGAGACTACTTCCAGAACGTGCGGTTACTTTGATTTTCGAAGTAACCAACCAAATGGCTACCAAAGAACCGTGATTGCTGGCGCCAACCAGTTCTTCAGCGGGAGCGATTCGATCTAGGTAACGGCTTTGTTCTCGAATTGTCGGAGACCCACCACAAGTAGCAGGAAGTCGAATAGCGCCAGTGCAGCCACAATGGCGATTGTGGGCAAGTGTGGGAATTGAGGCACTAGCGAGGCGCGCAATCCTTCGCTGGCATACGCCAGCGGGTTAATCAGGACTACTTTTTGCAGAATTGGAAATCTGCTTAGCGCGCTCCAGGGATAATAGGTGCAGCCGAAGAAGATCATCGGCGTGAGTACCATGCTGAACATCAAGCCGATGTGCTGCTGGTTCATGGAGCACCCCAGCGCAAGTCCCCCGGCTGCTGAGAAGCCCGCAACCAGCAGGATGATGACAATCAACAGCAGCGGATTGCTTACGTGCAGTCCCAATCCGGGACCTAGGATAATTCCTGCCAACGGAAGCACTATGAGGCCGGCGACAATGGCTTGAATCAAGCCGGCCAGCACCTTCTCTATCGCAACCCAGGAGATGTCAATGGGGGCCAGCAGGCGGTCCTCGATCTCGCGAGTGAATTGAAACTCCGCGATCAGCGGCATCGCAACTGCCCAGATGCCGGTGAACACCATGCTGATCGCCATAATGCCCGGAAGCAGCAGGCTCTTGTATGCCGCAGGAAGATAACCGCTGCCCACCATCACGCGTCCAAAGATGAACACGAAGAGAAGCGGCTGCAAGAAAGTCTGGAACAACAGTTGAACTATATTGCGCCGGGCCACGTGCGCGTCACGCGCCAGAAGAGCGAGAAATGCCGTCCAGTTCATTCGCGAAGGCTCCTGCCGGTGTGGTGAAGAAATAAATTTTCCAGACTCGGTTCGGAAATGTGCACATCGAGCAACTCTGCAGCGTGGGCTGCGGCTGTGTTCACGATTTCAGGAATCAGCGGACCGCCACGGCTGGCGTAAATATCCACTGCACTGTCCCCTGTGGCCCGCACTTCAGTTACACCGGCCAGGGTACCTATACGTTCGAGTAGGGGTGCAGATTGCTGACGAAAGCGCAGGCGCAGCAGAAATCCCCCGGGAATCGACGCTTTTAATTCGTTAGGCGTCCCGGAGGCGATGATCCGGCCATGGTCAATAATGGCGAGCCGCTGGCATAGCGAATCGGCCTCCTCCATGTTGTGCGTGGTGAGCAGAATCGTGCGGCCTTTCTGGTTGTACTCGCGAATGATTTCCCATAACAGGAGGCGGGTTTGCGGATCGAGACCAACGCTCGGTTCGTCCAGAAACAGAACTTGGGGATCGTGCATCATCGCCCGGGCGATCGACATGCGCTGCATCATGCCGCCGGAAAACCCGCGCACGAGCTGGTCAGCACGATCGGTAAGTTTGAATCGATCGAGCAACTCCGCTGCGCGCTGGTTGCGCCCGCGCGAAGTGAGCCCAAAATAGGCTCCATGAAACAGGAGGATCTCGCGCGCTGTGAGAGTAAAGTCCAGATTCGGGCGCTGGGCGACGACTCCGATCTGGCGCTTGGCCGCAGTCTGATCGCGCCACACGTCATGCTCGCCGATCCACGCCGTGCCGCTGGTGGGACGAACGCGCGTTGTGAGGATCCCTACAGTCGTAGATTTTCCAGCACCGTTAGGACCGAGCAGGCCGAATATCTCCCCAGGCGCAACGTCGAGATCGATACCGTCGAGAGCAACGATCTGCGACTTTGCATCTTTGCCGCGCTTAGGCCGCGCGACAGAAGCCGGAGGTCGTCCCACCGCAGCAGGCGGAGCCGAGGTGTACACCTTACGCAAGTCGCGAGTGCGAATGGCTGAATCCATCCTGA
>DATLKS010000444.1:0-2210 GCA_035538255.1 Terriglobales bacterium | reverse complement strand
GCCACACCCTGACCGGCAGCGCCTCCGATAGCGAGAGCGAAGGTTTGGGTCATGTGGGTCCCCGATTTTTTGCGGCCCAAGCATACACCGAAATCGGGGATTTGCGTCTAGCCGGTCTCTCGCCATGCCCACCTTTTTGGGGCAAAACGATGGATGACAGCAGAAGAAACGTGGATCGGGCCGCCGGGCTGAGTTCGCTTCCCTGTCCGCCGCCGGTCTTCTACGCGCCTGCTCTCACTCCGGCCTTTCGGATGTAGATGTTGCCATTGAAGTTGCGAAATTGAAGTTCCTGGCCGCCGCCGTTGATAGTTCCACGAACGCTTTTGTCGATTTTCACCCGGTAATGACCACCCTGCGCCCGGCTGTCCTCTGCGGTCTCCTGCTGCGGAGCGCGTGCAGCCAGCGCAACATCGAAGTCGCTGAAAACTTCTCCGCGGTCAGAGCTGATCACTAAATTAGCCTTAAGGTCGGCGGGAAAGGTTACGTCGATATCGCCGTTCAGCGAGCTGAACGCCATTGGCTTGCTCGGATTGATGCGATTGAAGGTCACCAGCACCTTCCCGTTTAGGGCATGGGCAACAACGGTTCCTGAGACGCCATTGAGCGTGACTTCACCATTCACGTCGTTTACATCGAGTTCTCCGTCGACGTTCGATACGGTGATGTCGCCGTCGTTGACGGTATGTAGGCTGAGGGATGAGTGCACAGGCACCGAGATGGTGAGATCGATGGTCCGCTGTGTGGAAGCCGCACCGATATTCACGCGATTGCTCTCTTCCTCGACTTCGAGTCCGGTGCTGTTAATTGGAATGCGATGCATGCCGTGGCTTTCCCGGTCGCTCTCCTCTGACGCGCGCGCTCGCGCTTCCACGATCACTTCCTTGCCGTCGTATCCCTTCACGGTGATTCCGCCATTGAGCAAGTGAGCTTTGATGAAGGCCGGGCGCGCCGGATCACTGAGAGGAACGGATACACGATCGCCACTGGCCGTGGCCGCCGCGAAACTGAGCGCAGCAGAAAGCATTGCAATGATTGCGAATGAAATAAAGGAACTAAGTGTCTTAGTCATGACGTTCACGAATATGAATATCTCCATTGAGAGTTTCGATTTTGATTTCAGGACCGCCGGCCGCAATGCGTCCGCCGGTGTAACGATCTGCGCGAAAGACAAACCTGCTGCCGGTATGCTCTTCCACCGGCTGGCGAGGAGGTAATGCCGCCATCTGAAAATCCGTAAAGACCTCGCCATTGAAAGTTTTGAACCGTAAATCGGCAGAGAGCTTCGGCAGGAAGTAAAGGTTGACGTCGCCGTTCAGGGTGGCGAACGACGAGTTCGCTTGGGGATTATCCCGAAATAGAACCTTGAGTTCGCCGTTCACGGTCTTGGCTGTGCCGGAACCGGCGACGTTAGTCATCTCGACTGATCCGTTCACGTTGTGAACGGAGTACTGGCCGGTCACATCCTGCACTGTTACATCGCCGTCATTCACCGTGCGGACAGTAAGATCGACGTCGTGCGGTACCTTCACATTGAAGTCGTATTTGACGATGTATCCCTGGTGCTCGCGCATATTCACGCAGCCGTCGCATTGGCAGTTGCACTGACAGCGAAATGGGCCGTTTACATACAGGCTGACACCGTTGGCCGGCTGCGTAATATCGAGCGTGACATCCTTCTTAGCCTGCTCAAGAGTGCCCTTGGTTTCGGCCCGAATGCTCTTTTTGGCAGTGAACTCAACTTGATTCGCGTCAGTCCCGCTCACGTGAATCGCTCCCCAGACGTTGTCGACCGTAACCGCGCGTCGTCCTGACGAGGCGGGCAGCGGAATCGATTTGTTGATCGTTTCCTGCTCGGTGACGGTCATCTCGGAATTTTCGAAGTCGTGTATGTGCACACGAGGATGCGGGTGAGGATGAGCCGAGACGCGCACCTCAGTCCATGGCCCAGGAGATGGCGCCGGAGTTGGAGTTGGCGTCGGGGACTGTGCCAGCGCGGTGGTGAACATAAATGCCACCAGGAAGCTCATGACTACTCTTGTTGTCTGATTGCGCTGGTTCATCTGGGTATCCTTCCTTGGTGAAGCTCCTTAAGCTCTGTCATCCTGAGGCCCGCTTTTCGCCGAAGGATCTCGGATGAACTTGATCAGTCACTTGCTGCTGGTGGGCTCTTTCACCGCAACCCCGCCCGGCTGCATGGACCGAAGAGCATG
>DATLKS010000443.1:0-1553 GCA_035538255.1 Terriglobales bacterium | reverse complement strand
CGTTTCGTGTGCGGATGAGAGTCGACCGATCAAGGCACAGCTTGTCATCAACCCGACAGAGCATGTCGTGATGGTCGCTCCCCGTCCACAGAGCAGGTTCTGCCACAAGCCGGATCTCTGCTCCGAGGACTCGTCCGAGTTGTTCGATCACGTAGTGTCCAACAAATAACTGGACAATAAGAGCGGATTCCACTATGCTGGAACCATGCCACGACCCGCTCCGGCACTGGTCCTCCGAGAAGCCGACCAACAGCAACTTCGCCACTGGGTCTCGGCCTTCGGGACGCCGCAGCAGGTCGCTTTACGAAGTCAGATCGTGTTGGCTGCGGCCGAAGGGCAATCCGACAATGCCATCGCTCAACAGTTAGACGTCAATCGCAAGACGGTCACGTTGTGGCGCGCCCGCTTTACCCAGGAAGGCTTGGATAGTTTATGGGAGGTGGCACCCGGGCGTGGTCGCAAACCGACCTACGGTCCGGAGAAAATCCGGTCCATCATCGATGCCACGCTACGTAGCAAACCTAAGGGAATGACCCAGTGGAGTTGCCGGCTTATGGCGGCGCGCCAGGGCGTCAGCAAGTCCACCATCAACAATATCTGGCAGAGTCACAACCTCAAACCGCATCGGGTGAAAACCTTCAAGCTGTCGCGGGATGCCCAGTTTCTGGAAAAGTTAACCGATGTGGTGGGCCTCTATCTAAATCCTCCCCAACAAGCGATCGTGCTATGCGTAGATGAAAAGAGCCAAATCCAGGCGCTGGATCGCACGCAACCGGGCTTGCCCATGAAAAAGGGTCGCTGCGGAACCCTGACGCATGACTATAAACGCAACCGAACGACCTCGTTGTTCGCTGCTCTGGAAGTCTTGCAAGGACGGGTGATCGGGCAGTGTTATGAGCGGCATCGCCACCAGGAGTTCTTGCAATTTCTGCGTCGCCTCAACCAGGAGTTCCCAGGAGAGAGCGGCTTGCACCTGGTAATGGACAACTACGGCACTCACAAGCAGCCCAAAGTCCAAGCCTGGCTGAAGCGCCACCCTCGCTTTGTCTCGCACTTTGTGCCCACCAGCTCCAGTTGGCTCGAGCGCTGGTTTGGCGAGTTAACCAGCAAGCGAATCCGCCGCGGCTCTTTCCGCAGCGTGGAAGATCTCCAGAAGGCGATCACCGAGTTCCTGGCCGCTTGGAATGAGAATCCGAAGCCCTTTGTCTGGACCGCTACCGTGGATTCGATCGTGGAAAAGCTATCGCGCTGTCGACAAACTTTGGAACAGATTCGGCCCGGCTGTACCTTACCCCGACGGCGTGGCCAGTTATTTATCGGACGGACGCTACACTAGCAGCGCGATGACGGCGATGCAGCTGCGTCAATTCGGAGTCACGCGCGTGCGGCCCCTGGAAGGTGGCTACTTCGCGTGGCGCAAGCGCGGATTCCCTCTTGCTTCTCAATTTGGGCCGATCCCGCCGTTCCGCACCCGCGGCTTTGCCCGCAATGCCGCAACTCAGAGTTGACGCCTTTTGCAAGTGCAACGAAATTTCCTGTCCCCAGCAAGAATA
>DATLKS010000442.1:0-1777 GCA_035538255.1 Terriglobales bacterium | reverse complement strand
GTACGTTGTACAGCGCTCCTTTGCTTGGCCCATCGTGCTCGTTGTGCGGCAGCAATGCGCCGGCGTGCCGCGGCTGACATAGTGCGCCTTAAGCGATTGTCGTTACCGAAAATCTCGTCTGCATGCCGACACTCTCTGCTGGAGAAACTGATCAAGGCAACCGTGCAGCAGCGATGCAACGGCGTTCTGGATCGCAAAGCGGGGAGTGCAGAGAAAAATCCGGCTCGGCTCGCGACGAGATTGCTTTGGTTCATAGACCCGAACGGAAGCTATCGTCGCCGAGGACCGACTGATACTAAGCGGCGTGGCGTTGGTATCGGTGATGAAGTCCTCCGACCTGAGGAATCACTACGATGCGCCCGCGTTCTGGCTTCTCCACGGCTCTCGATTCCGGAGCATCTTTGGCCAGCGCCAGATGAGTTCGGGAGTCCTGGTAGTAGGCAAAATAACTTCGCAGAGTCCGGCGCAACGATCTTTCATTCCACACGATGATGTGGTCTAAACATTCGCGCCGTATGGAACCGATCAGCCGCTCCACGTACGGATTTTGCCATGGGGAACGCGGCGCGGTAGTCACTTCCTCCATCCCCATGCCTTTCGTCATGGCCACCAAGTCACCGCCGTAGATCGCATCGCGGTCGCGCAGAAGATATCGGCACCCGTGGTCCCAGGGAAACGCTTCCCGCATCTGCTGCATCGTCCACTCCTGGCCGGGGTGTTCGGTCACTTGAAAGTGCAGCACACGGCGCCGCGCATGCGACAACACCACGAACACAAACAGAAGTCGGAAGGTCGCCGTCGGCACCAAGAAGAAATCGATGGAGGCCATCTGTTCCATGTGATTGGTCAAGAAGGTTCGCCAAGTTTGGGACGGTGGCTTGCGCGGGCGGCGAAGATATTTGGCCACGGTCGATTGTGCTACTTCGATCCCTAACTTGAGCAGTTCCCCGTGAATGCGGGGTGCTCCCCACAACGGGTTCGCTTGGCTCAGGTTCCGAATCAAGTCGCGAATTTCTGCGGCCACGTTCGGTCTTCCCGGACGCCGCCGTGATTTCCGCGTCCAGTACCACGCGAACGCTCGGCGGTGCCAAGCGATCACCGTATCGGGGCGAACGATGTGCAGACTACGGCGCCAACCCGGCCACCATCGCGAGAGCAAGACCCACAAGAGCCGATCGGAGCGCTGGAGGCGCAAACGAGGCGGCGCGTTCTTTTGGAGAACGGTGAGTTGGTGACGAAGCGCGAGGATCTCCGCCTGCAGTGCGGCACGGGTTCGAAAACTGGAGGCGACCAGTGAGAAAAAGGCGACGAAAAGAGAGCTCATCGTGGTAGCACCAGGATCTCATGAATGCTCGGAACCTCTGCATTTTCAGCTCGGACGGAGTTTTCGGTAACCACAAGCACAGCTTTCAATCGCTGACGGGGGACGGCGCTTCGCGCCTTTTTTTGGGCCGATGCTTTTCTTCCAGACGCTGGAAAGAGTCGATTCAGCCCACCGTCTGGCTTGTACAGCAGGGATTAGCTCGTCGAACTTACGCCGATGAAGCCGATACTCAATACATTCCTCGGCAGAACATCAGCCAAAAAGAATCCCCGTCAGGAGTTCGTGCGATCCGTGCAAGCAGACGTTGAATCGGATCGAGATATGAGGGTTGACGGACTGGTTGGCGGTCGATGAGTGAGATGGCGATGTCATGCCAACAACTGGACACAGCCATGAACGGGTACAGTGAGGCGGAGTAGAATCCCCTTACCCGCCGTAGGCCGAAGATCAAAT
>DATLKS010000441.1:0-2035 GCA_035538255.1 Terriglobales bacterium | reverse complement strand
GACGAGCGAGGCGTCTTCCTCCGTCTGCGTCTGCTGATGGACTTGGCAATGGATCTCTTCGCGACCTCGCTTCACGGCTGGCAACTCGGCATGCCGTTGCTCGGGCGAATCGATGCCGCACCTCGCTTCGACATCATCGAGGTCCATGGGCCACGCCCGGAGGCGCTCGCCGCAGGCATGTTGACTTCGTTGCTCATGTTCGCGAGCTTCATGCTGTTTCAGCCAAAGGCGCTGCCGAACACGCGGCCGCAGGTCGGCGGAGGATTTGGGTCTGAAATGCCAGGCGCCCCCTCCAACAACTCCGCGCAGCAGGCAGCGGCAGCGGACCCTGAGGCGCGTCACAAGCTCATTGTGGCCATCGCCGCGAACCTGAAGCAGCGCTACGTCAATCGCGTCATGGGCCAGCAGCTGGCAGACGCATTACTGGCGTCGGAGAAGAACGGCGAGTACGAATCGCCGGACATCGGGGCGGATCTCGCGGCTCGCATCAACACGGACATTGAGACCACCAGTCGCGCTCTCGGAATTCCTCCCGGCGAATTCGTGGCTGATGTGGTCTTTAGCGCGCGACCGCTGCCAACGGGGCCGCCCCCACGGATGACGGCGGAAATGCGTGAGCGTAATCGCGCAACGATGCTTCGACAGAACTGTCTGTTCGAGACGATCGAAATTCTGCCGCCCAACGTCGGTTATCTGAAACTGAATGGCTTCGCGGATGCGACCGCATGTCAGGTGACAACCAGCCGGGCTATGGCATCGCTGAACAATGCCGCTGCTCTCATCATCGACTTGCGGGATAACGGCGGCGGATTTGGTGAGACCGCGCTGCAGATTGCCGGATATCTGTTCGATCGTCCGACATACATGTACGATCCCCGTCCAGACTCTCCAGTTCCCACCCGAACCGCATCGCCGATTTCTGGCAACAAGCTCGCCGACAAACCGGTATATGTTCTGACGTCATCAAGAACGCAGTCGGCGGCCGAGTATTTCGTCTACAACTTGAAGATGTTGAAGCGAGCAACGATTGTTGGAGAAACGACTGCGGGACATCAGCACTCGGGCGCGTTTCACCGCATCAATGATCACTTCGGCATCGGCATTCAGGAAGCGGCGCCGCCCGACAATCCCTATCCCGTGAAGGGTTGGGAAGTCATCGGTGTCGATCCCGACGTGAAGGTCGCGAGGACCGAAGCTGTCGAAGCGGCGAGAAAGCTCGCGGAATCTCGGACACGACACCGATGATCCACGGCGCGTTGCGTATGAGTCGTTCTGGATCAGATGTTTAGGAGGGAGAGTGGATTTCATTTTGGAGAATGGCGGGAAGCTGTCGTCTATCTATTTAATGACAAAGCCGGGATGGCGAAAATTGTCGGTTTGAAGAAGAGGTAAATTCACAGGAATCATGATGATTTTCGATTTCCCACCTTGTATATGCAGGCGTGTGACGAATGACGGCGGCCCGCCGGACGAAGCGCCCAGGATGCCGAGCGCAAGCCCAGCAAACATGAGCGCCCACTGGGGGTCAACGCCGGCTAAATAAACCAATTGGGGAGAACAAATGTACTCTTTCTGCCGGGCGGTTTGCAGGAGAAGGTGATGATAGAGAATGGTGGGAAATCCGACCATTCTGCCCAGCAAAGAGATTATCCGTTTCCGTTTCGTCGCCTTTCCTCCGCGTAGCAGGGGGCAAATAGCCAGGTCCTTTTCGGACGGATTCCCACATTGCTTCTTGACACGGTTATGAGCTGCACATAGAGTTCCCAAATCTAGCGAAACTCCCCTGGTGTTTTCCCTTTGGATTTCTCCGTAGAGGAGTTTCCCTCGCTTCTTGTCTAGCGTTCGGTGACAAGCCCGTGTCGCCTGCGCGGAGGTACTGTGTCGAACGACGGTGCTCTCGGGACGAAACTCAAGACAAGTGATGTGGGGACAACAGCTCAGGATCACGCAGCTCCAACAAGTCTTGCTGCAAGTTTTCGTGACAGGCGAATACGAGAAAAAGGTGTGGCTGCGCGTGACATCCGCCGGAGTCTTC
>DATLKS010000440.1:0-2730 GCA_035538255.1 Terriglobales bacterium | reverse complement strand
AGCGCCCCAGGCAGTCCGAGGCATACCGGACACACCTTCGTATTGGGAGGCGCGCCGAACCTGCTCGGGCAACCACAGAATGCCTTCGTAATGGTCAGGAGCTGAACGTGGACCTCGAGGCCGATCACGGCCTCGTAGCGCGTGCGCACGTCGGGTGAGAGAACCGTTGCCATTGTTCAAGATTATAGGCGGGCGGCCAGCGTGTATCCTCTTGCACTATGTCCAGCTACGTCGGCGCCATCGATCAGGGAACCACCAGTACGCGTTTTATTGTCTTCGACCGGTCAGCAAGAGTCGTTGCCGTCGCGCAGCGCGAGCATGAGCAGATCTATCCGCAAGCAGGATGGGTGGAGCACGATGCCGAAGAAATTTGGCGGCGCACCTTGCAGGTGATTGACGAAGCGGTCTCCGAGCGTGCGCTTCGTCCAAAGGACTTCGCGGCGATTGGCATCACCAATCAGCGCGAGACCACGGTCTTGTGGGATCGCAAAACCGGTGCGCCGGTGGCGAACGCAATTGTCTGGCAGGACACACGCACTGAGCGATACCTCAAGCAGTTCGCCACGCGAGAGGATGCCGTGCGCCGCAAGACTGGCCTTCCCCTCTCTACTTATTTCAGCAGCTTGAAGTTGGTTTGGCTGCTCGACAACGTGCCCGGTCTGCGACAGCGAGCCGAAGCAGGCGAGATCCTCTTTGGCACTATCGACAGCCTTCTCGCGTGGCGCCTCACCGGTGGAGCGAAGGGCGGGCAACATATCACCGACGTGACCAATGCCAGCCGCACCCAGCTTTTCGATCTGGATCGCTGTTCGTGGGATGAGGAGCTGTTGAGCATTTTCGGCATTCCTAAGCAGGTTCTTCCAACAATCCGCTCAAGTTCGGAGATCTATGGCACGGTCTGCCACAAAACCCTCGAGGGTGTGCCACTCGCCGCGATTCTCGGAGATCAGCAAGCAGCGCTCGTCGGACAAACCTGCTTTACTCCTGGAGAAGCAAAGAATACTTACGGTACTGGATGTTTTCTGTTGCTGAATACCGGCAAAGAGCGGGTCATCTCCAAACACGGGCTGCTCACAACCGCCGCTTACCAATTTGGGAAGGAGCAGCCGCATTATGCTCTTGAGGGCAGTGTCGCGATCACCGGTGCGCTGGTGCAATGGCTGCGCGACAATCTCGGGATAATTCAGTCCAGCGGCGAAGTCGAGACTCTTGCTCGCAGCGTCAACGATAACGGTGGAGTGTACTTCGTGCCGGCGTTCTCCGGTCTGTACGCGCCGTACTGGCAGGCGAATGCACGTGGTGTAATTGCCGGATTGACTCGATATGCCAATAAAGGACATATCGCCCGAGCCTCCCTTGAGGCCACCGCATATCAAACGCGAGAGGTGCTTGAAGCCATGGAGCAGGATTCCGGGAAGCCAGTCGGTATTGTGCGTGTGGACGGCGGCATGGTGGCAAATGAGCTCTTGATGCAGTTCCAGTCGGACATTTTGAACCGAGAGGTCGTGTCGCCGCAGGTGAAGGAGACAACCGCCCTCGGCGCCGCTTTTGCCGCCGGACTGGCGACAGACTTTTTCAAATCGCTTAACGAACTCTCTGCCACTTGGAAAGTTGATCGTCGCTGGGCGCCTAATATGCAATCGGAACAGCGCGACGGTTTGTACCGCACCTGGAAAAAAGCAGTGACCAGGTCGATGGACTGGGCTTGAGCAAGAGCCGGTTTCTTCCGTTATTTCCTCAATTCCACTCGCATTTTCTTGTAACAACCAGCGCTCACTCGTGGTAGTTTCGTCTAAACTTCGCCCTTGGGGTGAGTGCCAAATGGGACTGTTGATAGCCAGTGTCGTAGCGTTTTGCGGCGGGATGGGAATTACTTACCTGTTGTTGCGCAGCAAGTGGGCTGTTGCCGAAGAACGAATCGGTAGTCTACAGATGCGCCTGGCGGAGTCGCAAGCCGCGCAGCAGCAAGTGGTAAACGAACTCGCGGCGAAAGACGCAGCGCTCTTGAACGCCACAAGCGAGCTGTCCGCGGCCGCGGCCGCGCTGGCAAAAGAACGCGAGGCTGCTGCCGAGAAGCTGGCTCTGGTTCAAAAGGCTCAGCAAAGCTTCTTTGAGTCATTCGACTTGCTTGCGGCGCGCGCGTTGAAAGAAAACTCAGCGGAATTTCTGAAGCTGGCCAAGAACCTTTTTGACCAGGAACAGAAGATGGCGTCCGGAGATCTGAGTGCGAAGAAGGAAGCCATTGAGACATTGCTTACTACAGCATCCGATTCCATCAAGCAGCTCGAGGAGCGCATTCGCAGCGGCGAGACGGAGCGCAAGACCACCGAAGCGGTACTCGGCGGGCACATTCAATCGTTGGTTGATTTGCAACATCGCCTGTCCGATGAGACACGCCGTCTCTCGCGTGCGCTCGAACGCCCCACGGTTCGCGGCAATTGGGGCGAGGTTCAACTGCGCCGTGTGGTCGAATTCGCTGGAATGATCGAGCATTGCCATTTCGAGTCGCAAAAGACTTTCTTCGGCGATAACGGCCATCGTCTACGGCCTGACTTGATCATTCACATGCCAAACGGCCGCGTGATCGCGGTCGATGCTAAAGTCTCGCTCGACGCATTTACCAAAGCAGCAAACGCTGACGCAGAGACTGAGATTCGCCGGCATCTCGAACAGCATGCTGCTCAGGTCCGCGCTCATATTGAAGACCTATCGTCCAAGGCATATTGGCAG
>DATLKS010000439.1:0-2529 GCA_035538255.1 Terriglobales bacterium | reverse complement strand
TCAGGCGGGGAATGAATAACTCTTTCGAGAAATGGGCGATTGTTCTGCTTTTCCCAGGTGCATTGATCCCTCCGGCGATCGCACAGGATTCCAGCCTGCATGGGAATTGGCCCGGCCCGGGTCAACTCTTCGTCGGCACCTGCTATCAGCCCATCGACCGTTCGCCCCGGCAGATCGACGCTGACATCTTGATCATGAAGCGCGCCGGTTTCAATGTGGTGCGCATCGGGGACCTCTCCTGGGACTCGTTCGAACCATCGCAAGGCAAATTCGAGTTTGCATGGTTCGACGCGATCATGGACAAGATGCACGACGCCGGCATCCGGGTGATCCTGGATATTCCGGGCACGCCGGCGCCCATCTGGCTACATCGCACGTATCCGGGAGTGGATATTGTCGCCCAGAATGGCACGCGTCTGCCGCCCGCAGAACGCTACATGGATGACATCAGCGACCCGGATTATGCGCGCGAAGCGGAAATTCTCGCAGACACTCTGACGAAGCGCTATGCCCATCATCCCGCCGTCATCGCGGTTGGTTACGACAATGAGATCGGAAACGGCTTCATGTCGTATTCTGAAGCCGATCGCCAGCGTTTTATCGCATGGCTGAAACGGAAGTACGGATCCATTGAGGAGTTCAATAAGGCCTGGGCGACACAGCGCTGGTCGCGACGGCTGAACAGTTTCGAAGATGTTGATCTGCCTCTTGCGGACGGGCCGGGACCTTCCGAGCGCTATCTGGATCTGCATCGCTATTGGTCCGATGTGACGGTGCAGCGATTAAGGGAACTCGAAGCAATCCGCCGGCGCAATATGCCCGACGTTCCGTCGATCTCAAATCTATGGGACACCGCATCGAGGCGAGGCTTCGACTATCTGGCTACCTACAAGGCTTACGTGTCGTACGGTGCCGAAGGCTTCTATCCCAGCGATCCGATCAGCGGGGCGCTTGGCGCGTTGATGACCAAAGGAGACCTCTCGACTCCCATCTGGTTCAACGAATTCACGGCCGGGGGTGGAGGATATTACGGAGCTCCGGGCCGCAGCCGCATGTATGCTTACCTGGCGCTGCTGATGGGCGCTCAAGGCATTCTTGCATGGACCTTCAATAGCCATCCTGGGGGCGAGGAGCAGGCACTCTTCGGGTTGGTGGACCACGATGGCACGCCCTCGTGGAAAGTGGATGAGTTTGCGCGCATTGCTACGGAATTCCGGCAGCTTTCGAAGTTCGGGTTTCCGCGATCTGCCCATCCTCAGGTCGCGATCGCTTACTCCTTCGATTCCTTCATCGATTCGCACCCTAACGGGCCTTCAAATACAACGCTGCAATATTTCAAGCCTTCTTACACCGAACAGGTACAGGGGGCTTTCGAGCCTCTATTCCGGGCCAACATCGACACCGCGATCATCAACATAGGTCATGACAATCTTTCACCGTACAAGCTGGTGATTGTGCCGGCCGATTACGTGATGGATGCTGCAAGCGCAAAAGCCATTCGAGACTACGTCAGCGGCGGCGGCACGGTCCTGATGACCGCTTTCTCGGCAAAGGTCGACGAGCATGGACAGTGGTTCCAGACGCCGCTGCCGGGGCGGTTGGATGATGTCTTTGGGCTGAAGACCAACGCGTTTTATGAGTCGATGCCGGAACTGACGATCGAATTGGATGGTGAGTCTCTCGCGACGGGGGTGCACCATTACGAGGTTCTGGAGCCTTCAACCGCGACTGTGCTTGCGAGGTTCACAAATACGCCAGAGCGCTTACCGGCAATAACGATCAATAAGTTTGGCAAGGGAACGGCGATCTATCTGGCCACGGAGTCGAAGGCGTCTTCGATCGGCCCCTTTCTCGATCATCTGTGCAAGATCACGGGCATTCAACCCGGTCCACATACGCCCGATGGCGTGTATGCCAGGATCGTCGAGGGCCGGACCCTTTATGTGAATGCGACGGCGCAGGAAAAGAGGATTCCCATTGCCGGCCCGAAGAAAGGGATGATCACCAATCACGAATACGAGCGAGAGATAATCCTGGGGCCGCAGGAAGCAGACCTGATCCCGTGATGATTCGGCCAAGCGCGGCAACCGCGAGAGTGTGTAAGTGCGCACGCGGCAGAATGATCTGTCGACAAGGTCTCCGCGCGTGAATTCGTTTCTTGAAGCACCACGGTATCTAGGGCACGCTGGTTAGGAGTCTGGTGGACTGAGTGCGCAGGCACAGAACGTGACGCAGTTGAAGCCCTGTTCGAGCTCACGCCGCCGGTGATTCTCGGCATCCTTGGTGACCGTTTTGAGGTCGATTTGGACGACTCCCGAATGAACAGCCCGGCGAAATAGAACTTGTACCACCCAGATTTGCCGCGTGGAAGAATTGCCATCGATCACTCCTGTCTCGACGTAGCCTGGCTCTGGGCATTGTCCTCGAATCCTCCTGAGGAGTGTTCTGGACAAATAGCACGAAGGGGCCGAATCGATCACGTATGGACAGTGAATTCAGACCAAAACTTGATGAGAAATGGACAGTAAG
>DATLKS010000438.1:0-5410 GCA_035538255.1 Terriglobales bacterium | reverse complement strand
CCATCTACTTCTCGCCCGTGACTCTACCCCGCCGTGTTGCGAGCCTTGCCTCTGCGACTTCCGGTGTGGGCTGACATTTAGCCATCCGGCCCTACGACGGGCCTTTCATTTTGTCTTCTCGCGTGCTTCGCTCTCCATCTGCTTTTCGCAGATGCCGCTCTTCCCGGCGTCTTGCCCGTCTTGCCTCTGCGACTCTAAACTGTAAGCTCCAGCAAATCAGTCTTTATTCAATCTGTTCCGCTGGTTTTTTAGCGCCTGCGGCGGTGAATGGCGGGCGAACGGCGGGGAGGGTACATGCGTTTTTCTCTGGTTACCCGGTTTCTGCCTCTGTTGGCAGCGACCGTGGTACTGGCATCTTGCGGGCACCATTCGTCATCATCAACATCAACCAGCAATACTCCGGCGTCGATCACCGTCACCACGAGCAGCTTGTCCTTGACGCACGGCGACGTGGCTCAAATCAGCGGCGTAAGCGTGCTGAATTCCAGTAATACCGCAATCACCCCAACTCCTACGCTTACCTACACCTCTGCCGACCCAAATTCCGTAACCGTAACCTCCGGCGGATTAGTCTGTGCCGGTGTCTTCGACGCTAACAACATCGTTTGCAAGACCACCGACGGCAACGGCAATCCTCTTCCCGACAAATCCGTCAACATCACCGTAGCCACGGGCGGCGTAAGCACAACGGTGCCGGTGTATGTCCACACGCACGTGGACAACATAGTCGTGCTGCCGCCATCGAGTCAGCCGTTATGCGTGTCACAGAACCTGACAGAGCCGTTCACGGCCAAGGCTTTCCACGGCAGCCAGGACATCACCACTTTAGTGGGGCCATTCACCTGGAGCACGGGAAATTCGACCATCGCAACTGCGGATTCCAACGGTGTGGTCACGTCCCGGTTGCCGGGGGCAACCACTGTAATAGCCTCGGTCGCCAACACCAGCGGACTGCCTGGGGTATTCGTTGCCTGTCCGCCAAAGGCGATTTCGCTGCATGTTTCAGGAGCGAGCGATACCAGCTTCACCGTGGCTTCCGGAACCTCACAAACGCTCGTGGCCGATGTGACCGATGTGCTCAACCAGCCAATTACAGGCGCGAGCCTCACGTTTTCCAGCTTCGAGCCCAGCATCGCCTCGATCACCAGCCCCGGAGGCGTGATCTCGACGCCGGGAGCGGGTGTGAGTACTTTTGTGGCATCGTGCACTCCTCCCAGTTGCAATCCAGCAACGCAAAACGTAAACGCCACCGGAGCGGGGCTGGCGGTTTACAGCAATCCCGTTAAGGGAACGATTACTGGGACGACCGCGACGACGATTTACGTGACCGGCCCCGATAACGGAAACACCTCCCTCATTCCCATCGACAGCGGCACCAACACGGCTGGAACTGCAATCACACTCAGCGCGTCGCCTAATTCGATTGTCTTCGACCATGCTGGAGCGTTCGCGTATCTGGGCAGCCCATCAGGAGTATTGGTGTTTAGCACCAGCAGCAATACCGTCACGCAAACCTTGCCCAGCGTTACCGGAACGGCTCTGGCGGTCTCGAATGATGGCAACCGGCTGGTGGTCTCGGACACCTCTGCGGGGAAAGTGTTCGTCGTCAGCAACCCGAGCGCAACGACGGCGACGGTTCAGTCATTCGATCTCCCCGGCGTCACCGCTGCCGATTTCGCGACGGACAACAGCAAGGCGTACTTCACCAGCGCCAGTCCATCGGCGGTTTATGAATACACGCCCAATACCGGCGAGAAAAGCCTCACCTCGGGAACCCCTAATCCGGTGCTTCCAAACGGAGCGGATGGGGTAGTGTTCACTCCGCAGACTTCTATTGCCTATTTTGGCGGAAGTTCCATTCTGGGACTGGCAATATGCAACGACTCCACTGTTCCTGGCGCAGCCGGAGCCGCCAACATTCTGGCGGTCACGCTGGATGGCACGCACATGATCGGCGCCGGCGCAGCAGGGTGGGTGGATCTCAGCTACACTGTCACCAACAGTTCCGGATGCCCGGCGAGCGCGACGAATACCCTGCGCACGGCCGCCTTCGGCTCCGCGTTTGTGGGAACGCCGACGCAGATTGCCGTTGCTTCCGACGACTCCTATGCCTTTCTCACTGGCTACAGTGGAGGCAGCAACGCGACCGGAGTTCCGTTCTATCACCTGGCAGACGGGACAACGGGAGCGATCGCATTATCCGCAAGCGGCCCTCTCTTTTCCGGAGGGATCACGCAGGACGCACACTCACTTTATGTCGGTGTGGGCGGAGGCTCTCCTGGAGTGCATCGCATCGATCTGACCGCGAGCGGCGGACCAGCCGATGCAAACTTGATCCCGATCAGTTTCACTCCGCGGATCGTGGTGGTGAGACCGAAGTAAAAACCAGGAGCGAACACGAAGGTTTGTTTAGCCGCAGATTCCGGCCTGGGTCCATGCGTCCTCGAAGGGCTGTCATACCGGAGGCCCGGTTTTGCTTTCCTTTGGCTTGTCGACATCGCACCCAAAAGCAGATCCCTCACCCGCAATAACAAAGCCTCAGCTAAACGCGAGGCTCGCGGCGAGTTCGGGATGACAGTTTTTGTTGAGAGCTCTTGGCGGGTGCCTATCCTGCGATACGCAGATCAAGCCGGATCTACATTGCCTGGCTTTACCGCACGCTCGCCGCGATCATGGCCGGTGCGTGTCTGTGATGACGGGCAGGATTCACCGCGACTGTGCGGGAAACGTCGTAGTCCAGGTCGTGAGAGACAAGCTTATATTCTCCGCCGAAGCGAAGATGAGCCAGGGCCTGGGTTCCCGTTTGCAGCCACATGCCGGCAACTTCTCCGAAGTTGAGCACCAGATGAACGTCCTTCACCCAAAATGATGGACTCTTCGCCGGATCGCCCTCCAGGCGAACGATGCGATACCCGTTTCTCTCTACCCAAATTGTGGCTTTGAGCAGTTCTTTGTGGTCGTGCCTGGGCGTGATCGTGAGGCGGTAGCATGAGGTTCCGGATACGGTCTCTTCTCCGTTGTAGTCAAAACTGTAATTCTGCTCATTGACC
The DNA here is from genome assembly GCA_035538255.1 of Terriglobales bacterium. Classification (GTDB taxonomy): domain Bacteria; phylum Acidobacteriota; class Terriglobia; order Terriglobales; family Acidobacteriaceae; genus Gp1-AA112. Next base: position 2,360 of record DATLKS010000438.1, on the reverse strand, counting down.
ATCATCGTTCTCGGATCGCGTGCGGCGTTAACTTCGTGATCGAGAATGTGGCGGACTACTTTCTCCCCCATGCCTCCGGTGCTGTGCTCGATGTCATAGCTCTTCACGTTGGGCGGCAGGAAATTAATGCTGGCCACCACCTCGGTGCGAGGCCGCGCGGCATCGGCGGCGAACACCTTGTACTCGCGGAGAACCGAATAGGCGGTCGCGCGCTTGTGGTTCTCCAACTCGGCTTGCACGATGCGCCTGACCAATGTGACCAGATCCGGATGATCGGCCGGTGCGGTGATTGCGTCAGCGGCAGCCGGCATGCTCTGTGCGCACAAAAACACGAGCAGCAAAGCTGCGGAAAAAGCCGCAGAGGTAGACCTGTACTGAGCACACACCATGGGGACCTAACTCCGGATTCAGGAGTGAACATCTTTTTAGAAGCAGGTTTGGTTGTCCGGGAAGGCTGGCTACTCTGGAATTTGTGAGTAGCTGGGCCGTCGGCGTTCAGCTGTCGGCGACCATCATTTGTGCACAAGTGTCTACTTTGCTGATGACGTGAGTGCCCTGTAAGGCAATGTGGGTCATGGCGGCAGCAATTCCGATCGTCCACAAACACCCGGTCAAGACGGCCGTACTGCACGTTTATGGTGCACTGTTCTCAGCGAAATGGCCGCTGGCCGAACACTGACATCCGAAAGCCGACCGCCGATTCAACGCTACTTCGGGTTTTTCTTCTTCTTATTCAACAACCCACCCAGAATATCCCCCACGGGATTCTGTTGCTGCTGTTGTTGCTGCTGGGCGTTGCCGCCCTGGTCATTGTTTGGGACTTGCTGTTGCTGTTTACCTCCCAGCGCGCCGAGTAGTCCTTGAACTCCGCCGCCTCCCTGCTGTCCGCCTTTGCCGCCGAGGAGGCCGGAGAGGCCGCTGGTAAGCGCGGCAGGATTGCCTGAGGTCGGCAGCAGGTTATTGAGCTTCATCTGCGCCAGCTTCTGCACGTCGGGAGCAATCATGGGATGATTCACAGTGCCGGTGACGATCACCGGTATCACCAGCTCGCCGTTCCGGTTTGCCAGCGCCGTATTCATGAATCCGCCGATGCCGGTGCCGCCCACTTTCTGGCTCATATCTTTGCCAAGGACAGCGTTCACATGCATGTTGAGCGCTTCAGTCACTAGATCGAAGATTCCCTGCGCGCCCAGCGTTCCACCGTCGATTACGGCTTCAAGGTTGTTGGTATTGGCAACACCGTTCTTTATGTTGATGAGACCGCCGAGCTTCACGATATTCGTAAAGCCCTGCGATGGCTGGGACTGGCTGAATTTGCCGATGGCCGAGAGTTCGTGCAGCAGGTCGATGCCCTGGAACTTCCCATTTCCAGTATTGAAATTGATGTCGCCGTTTAGCGTCCGCATCAGATTGCCCGCCGGATTTCCGGAGAAGGCGAGATTCGATTTGAAATTGTTGAGCACGATCTGATCGAAGATGATGGTGCCGACGCCGAGCGCTCCTTTGCCCGCGATTTGCGAGATGCTGCTGCCGGACGACTTCGCCTGCGCGTTGGCAGTGGGAATCAGCGAGAAGCGATCGAGCTCTGCCTTTTTGCTGGAGCGTTGCCGCCGGTGATCTGCTGCAGTTCGGTGATGTTGAGCTTGTCGGCATTCAGGTTGAACTGAAGCTGCGGCGCGGAGAAGTTCTGCACCGTGGCAGATCCGGTCGCAGTCGTGCTCCCGAGCGAGGCGTTCAGGTTGTCCAGCACGGCGGAGTTCTGCGCGAAGCGGAGATTTGCATTGTGTATGAGCAGAGGCTTGGTGAAGTTGGGCGTATTGATGGTCGCGTTCTGCAGCGATCCGGTCCCGCTGTACACCAGCTTGTCAGTCTGTTTGATTGGGCCTTGCACGCGTGCGTTGAGCGACAGCGAGCCTGATCCGCTCATGCCTTCGACAGCCGAGACGCCATAGGCTTTTGCGATGTTGATCAGCTCACCGACATTCGCGCCATTGGTGCGGATAGTCGCATCCACCGTACTGTTCGGAGCAGTGTAGTGCGACATGGCGAAGTTGCCGTTTAAAGTCGTGCTGCCGCTCTGCGCCGTGAAGTCGTTGGACTTCACCGTGTCCGGCGTAAGCGCCAACGTAATGGCGGGAACCTTGACCGGTTGCGGAACGTCCTTGCCACTGACTACCAGATTGGAGGCACTCAAATTTCCGTTGAGCGCTGGCTTATCGGCGGCTCCGCTGGCGTGAATATCGGTATTCAGCGTTCCCCCAACTTGCATTCCCGGATTGAACGCCACGCCAAACGCGCCTGCAAGCTTGGCCAGCTCGGTTATTGAGGCGTTGTTGGCCTTGAGCTGGACATTGAGCTGC
>DATLKS010000437.1:0-6962 GCA_035538255.1 Terriglobales bacterium | reverse complement strand
CGATTTAGCCAATGATTCCAACTGCTCGCGCTGCTCGACACCTAACACCAATGCTCTCTTCGGTCGTCCCATTGCCATAGGCACCTCCATTGTGCACAAGAGATGCCTTTATCGCCAGCAATACTATTGCCATTTACTTATTGGACATAACACTAGGTCTTCATTGCAAATGTCAGAACTTAGCTGGAAATTACTGAAGAGAAATCCACTTACGTCGCTGAATCAACTTATCTACCGACCCGCCATGGAGCGGATCGAGGCTCGGAACCCAACCGTTGGGTTAGTGAACACGCCGTTCGGTTAAGTTGTGCTTCAGAAATGCAAATGCTGAACGCTCCGACGATGCCCGAGCTACCGCGCCCAATCGCGAGAATGAGGAAAGAAGAGCCACACTGGAGTAAATCCACTTACAAGCTCATTTCCATAAACACATTCGCACGCGTGTAGGGCGAAGGAATCACCTGGTCCGGTGAGACGTGCCGAAAGCCGACCGACTCGTATAGGTGAATCGCGTTTTCCAGCTTACGATTAGTTTCAAGATAGAGCCGTGTAGCCCCAATTTTCCTGGCGTGCGCAATTGCGTATTCGAGAACTTTGCGACCGATGCCGCGCCCGCGCAGCCTCTCCTCCACAGCCATTTTGGCGAGCTCGAATTCGCCGGGCTGCATGGGAATGAGCGCGCAGCAGCCTACGGGAAGCGTGTCAGCGACCGCCATGAAAATGTACCCGCCGATCTGGAGGATGTTGCCGACAGGATCTTCCAAAAGATCTCGCTCGGCGTCCTCAATGGTGAAGTATTTCGCGATCCAGGCCTCGTTCAATTCCCGAAATGCTAGTTCGTCGCCGGACTCAAATGGCCGAACCCGCACCTCGTTCATATCAGTTAGATTTTGACTGGGCAGGTGCGGAATCAACGAATTGCTGTGCGCTGGAGTTTCCATGTGGAAGAATTTACGACTGAAGCAGCGATATGTCCAATATCTTGTTTGTTGGTATTGAGATATTTGAAATATCATTGGGCCTGAAGGAAAACGTTTGTGAATGAGATCGAACTCCGCCACCTGCGCTACTTCGTCGCCGTCGCGGAGGAGCTCCATTTCGGCCGGGCGGCTAAGCGCCTGCACCTGGCGCAGCCTCCGCTTTCGCAGCAGATCCGTAAGCTCGAAGATATCGTCGGATGTCGTCTCTTCACGCGCACTTCCCGCGCCGTGAAGCTTACCAGCGCAGGCGAAGCATTTCTCGATCGCGCCCGGCGCACTCTGCGGAAGGTGGAGGAGGACGTCGAGGAAGCGCGCAGCGTCGGCCGTGGCGAAGTGGGATTCCTCAAGGTAGGTTTTATCGGGTCGAGCATGCTCACGAGGCTGCCCTCGATGCTGGGGAGCTACCGCCGACAGTTCCCAAAAGTGAACCTCCAGCTTCAGGAGTTTCACACCTCCGGCGTGATTCAGGCGCTGCTGGAAAACACGCTGGACGTGGGATTCCTGCGCGACAGCGGGCCGACCGACGGACTCGAAGTGGAACCGTTGTTCTCTGAGCCATTCATTGCCGTAGTTCCGAGCAAGCATTTGCTCGCAAGGCGCAAGATGCTCACTGGCGCCGAGCTTCGTGACGAGCCTTTTGTGCTATTCACACCGCTCGCGAGCCAGCGCGCTTATGACAAGACAGTTTCGATCTGCGAAGCTCACGGTTATCGCCCGAAGGTAATGCAGGAGGCGCCGCAGTGGCTCACGATCCTGCGACTCGTTGGCGCAGGTCTCGGGGTTACGATTGCACCAGCATGCGTCCGGCGTATCGCCATTCCAGATGTCGCCTGCCTCAGGCTGGTCGTTCCGCGGAAGAATGGGCACTCCAATACGAAACATCGCCTTTTGAGCGACATTGAACTCGCCTATCGCACCGGCGACACGCGTCCTATCGTGACCACCTTCTGCGCTATGGCGAGACACAGCCTCTCGGCTCAACTACATACGCAGCCCTAGCGCTGTTTCCCAAATTGGATCTGGCGGACAGCAGCAACTTCTGGTTCTGCACCCGGTGCGTTGTTCTTACTTCTTTTCCTCAGTCCACAAGTGTCCTAACGGTCCCAACTCGAGATTCAGATCTTCAGGCCTTAATCCAAACTGTTCTGCCAGCTCGCGGATCTTCTGTTCGAGCTTCATGAGAGCCAACCCCATCTCTTCAATCTTTGCGTCTTCCAGGGAGCCACCCTCCATCCGCCGGATAGCCTGACGTTCCAGAAGCCTGCGCAGCAGCTCGATCAGGCTCAGCACTAGTCGCGCCAGTCCTTGCTCGATGTTCTCTGGGTTGCAGTCGATGCGCTGGGTGGTGCCATTGGCGACGGACGCGAGCTCCTGGTTCAGATCTTCGATGGCCTGTTCCATGTCGCGAGGCGAGACGTTCTTAGGCTCGTCGGTCAGCTTTGGACTCCAGGAACTCCGTTGCGGGCCAAGGCCCGCTTACGCGTATGATGTCGCGCTGGCTCAGTTTCTCACGAAAGGCCGCGATGCTGCCGCGTTCAACCAGCGCGTACAGCCGCAGGCCATCGGGAGTCTCGCGCTCACGCCATTCGACTACCTGATTGAAAACCGCTTGCTTCGTCTGCTCTGCCGTCTCACGGACCATGCGGAGGTGGAGCGCGCGTGCGCGCAGATGCTCGGTTCCAGTAGCTGACACCGCGGCCTGCTCGGAGGGGGCAAGCCTGATGCGAGCTTCCATCTGCACATGATTGGCATGTTGACTTAGAAAAGTCCGATAAGGCATTGATTCGCTTCGCAGGTGCTGCCGCAATTCGGCCGCGCTGAGCCAGGTGGGAAAGCGGAAGGGCACGACCGCAGTCTGTCGGAATATCGCATGCACCACGTTGTGAAATTCCAGCGCGGCCTGCTGGAAGTTCGCGGAAGAGATGCTCGTTTTTTCGATTTGGGAATAGATCGCGCTTAAGCCGGCTTCTGCGACCTGCAGAAGCTGCGAGTTAAAGATTCCTGCTGCTGGAAGTGCACCTGCGCAATCATCGAGGACGATGCAATAAGCAAGTATCGCCATGGTCGGCGACTCAGGATCCAAGCCGCTCGCGGTTGATGTGCTTCAGCGCGGTCTCAATTGAGGTAAGAATGACATTGAGTCCCAGATAGATCAGGTCTACTCCGGCAACTGAGATGACCAGGCTGCCATGCAACACCACGCCTGCGTTCAATACATGGTCCAGCACCTCGAGCAGCGAGGCTTCCTGCTCGGAGGATTGCTGCGGCGTCAGGATGGCGTCGGCTTTGGTAGTCATTTGGGAAAGGGTGAACTCGAAGCGCACGAGGCAGAATATAGTTCACCAAACCTTACTCCAATAAATTCTAAAGGAAGACTCGTTTGCCTTTACCTTCTATAGGGCAGATCGAATCATGTGAATGGATTTTCCACGCGAACACCGAAGTATTTCTGACCTGCATTCAGATGCTCTGACCAGATTCTGCTCGAGCCGCTTCGTTCCGCGGCCGCAACGATCAAACCGTCATAGAAGTGAATTCCGTAAGTGGCACGGAATTCCACTGCTCGATGAACCATCTCGCTGTCGGTCACTATGCATTTAATAGGACCTAGAGCATCAAGGATCGTCGAAACCTCACCTGGACTGACTGCAGGGGAAACTTTGTGGAGCAGAGTTGCTGCAAACTCATCTAGTACCTGGCTGGAGGTGACGATCTCGCCGGCAACAGCCCGGCGCACCAAGGCTTGAGCTATTCGTTGCTTTTCGGGAGAAGCGGCATCGTAGGCATAAACCAGAATATTCGTATCGAGGAAATCAGGAGCGGACATGGAGGTCTTGCCGCTTCCAACTGCGTTTTCCTATGTTGAACCGAAATTGCTCAAAGGTTCTTTCGAGCTTCTCGCGCTCGCGTCGTCTGCGGCCGCTTATAGCTTCTTCGGCGACGACGCTCTCCAGGTATTCCCGCACCATTCCAGTCAGAGTCGTGTCGCGTTCTACCGCGATTTTCCTGAGTTTTTTTACCAGCCCGGTATCGAGACTCAACGTGATATTCATCGGCCTTCTACCACATAATAAGGGAAACCCTTAATATGTGTAACTCCAAAATGAGAACGAAAATGTGAAGGTGGGTTCGAACTGACTCAACAACGGTACGTTTCAAATCATACAAACGAATAGGGCGGCCAGGGACCGGTGCACTCGATTTCGCGGCGGTCAGCCCAGCGAGTGGCATATTTCTTTAGCACTTTGTCCCATTTTGGACGATCTTTTTTGCGGACCAGAAAACTCGCCTGCCATTCCAGATTGTTCTGACCTGAGCTAACCTTGCCGGCAGGAGCCGAATCCGCCGCTACTGATTGCAGCTCGCGGGCAAACTCCACTACGTCAGGATCTAGTTCTGTGCGCTTCTTGACCTGGACCATTGCGGATTTCGCGCGCAGATAATCGCGTCCCGACGTGACCTCAATGGGCGAAGCGGGCGGCGAGGGATTCAGGAACAGCTTCACCCCCCACTCTTCTGCGCCTTCAATGCGAGCTAGCGTGGCGGTGAGCTGGTCCTTCTGGTTGCGAATGTGCTGAATAAGCGATTGTTCGCTCTTAAAGACAGTCCCAAAGCGGGCGGGAAGCAGCGTTACCGATTCAGAAATCTGCGAGACCGTCCGCTGATGGCGAACGCTGGCGCCCGAGAGCCACTCCAGATTCTCCATGTTGGCGGCGAGCTTTTCCCCAAATTCCTCGGCAGAGACTCGGCTGAACCATGCAGTCAGACCTGCATCCTCGACGTGTTCAACCGCCGAACTGCCATCGATGGAGCCGGCGATCTTGACTGCTAGCGCCGTCGCGCTGATGCCGTATAGATACAGAAGGCGCTCGGTATCATTTATAAAGCGGGGCTTTTTCGGCAAAGCTTCTAAGCTCCTGAGCTGAGCTTCTAAGCAGGATCAGAATCCTTCAACAGCTTAGAAGCTTAGCAGCTCGGCGGCCTAGGAGCTTTCAATTTCCCACAATTGCTTCGTCAGCCTCTTAAGGCCTGAGGCTCCTGCAATCTGCCCGGAAAAATCGGGAACTGCATAACAGCGAAGCGCACTCGACTTTATTTCTGACAACGTTGCGAGCTGCCATTCTCGGGCCAGACTGCATCTCGGGCATTTCGCATTTGTCTGCGACGGAAGTATCCGGTTGACGAAGATCGCTGATGGCCGGAGGCCGAGATCTTTGAGGCTCGACAGCAGTCTTCCGGTCTGACGGTCGGGCAGCGGCTCGGCCAACATCGCTACAAAGACGCTCGCCCTCTTCCGGTCTTTCAATAACGCAGCTAGATCGCGGGCCCGCTGCGAAATTGATGCAACTTCCACTGCCAGCTCCTGTGCAAGTGGAAGTTTGCTGTGCGCAGAGAGGCTTTTCAGCAGCAGGCGCGTCCAGACCACGAGTCGCTGCGGCGTTCGCAAGAGTTCGAGCGCATGTCCCGTAGGCGCCATGTCAATTACGAGAGTGAGATTTCGTGACTCGATGAAGTCGAGCAGTTTGAAGACGGCGAAGATCTCGTCTACTCCGGGTGGCACGATGTCGAGCAGCGCGGAGAGCATCTCATGCTCGAACGACAGTTCGACGTGCAGTCCGCCTTGTTGAATCTCAAGCGACTGCGCTATCACCCGCTTCACTTTGCGGCTCCAGGCGAGATACTCGGCCGTTGAATCGACTTCGACTGCCTGAAAGCGTTTGTCTCCTAATACCGGCCTGGGAGTCGCGCCGACGTTCTGTTCGAACAAATCATCCAGCGAAGGCGCAGGATCTGTGGAGCAGATGAGTATGTTTTCTTTTGGATGCTGACGGCGATGTGTAAAGGCCAGGCCTCCTGAAATGGTCGTTTTGCCAACTCCGCCCTTTCCCAGGGTCAGAGTGAGTTGCGTTTTCGTGATTGGCCACGCTGAGGACCTGAACGTTACCTCACGCGCGTGCTTCGGGTGACGCTTGTTAAGCCGGAGATGCTTGTCCGCGAATACATGCTGACCAAAAGCAGTGAGATTCTGTACTCCGATGAGCGGCGCTCCGGGATCTTCACCGACGCGCAATTCTGCTTCTGGAAATCTGTGCGCCACGAAGTGCCGCGCGGAGCCATACAGACGAAACCGTTCCTGACATCGTTTGCAGGCCGATTTGTTGGTGACAACCCGATTGAGAACCACTGTCGCGATTCGCGCATCAGCGTCCTCTTCCAACATCTGCGCCGTTCTCGAGGCCTCTTCGAGCGAAAACCGCTCCGCGCTGGTGACCATCACCAGCCTCGACTGCTCAGTCGATAACGCGGCGCGCAAGGAGGCGAGCAACGCGTTCCACTCATCGAGCACCCTCGGTTGCGCCGCAGCTGCACTTCCGCCGAAGTGTTCTGCCAAGACCTGATCGCGCCTGCCGGAGAGTTCGAGAAATTCGAGAAAACGTGCAAGCTGAGTGGGAATGCGGAAGAGCTGGAGAGTGTGTCCGATGGGCGCGGTGTCGACGACGATCTCGTCGAACTTGCCGCTGTCGAGCAGATCAGAGATTGTGAGCAGCGCGCTCACCTCGGCCAATCCTGGGAGCGTGGTCTCAAGCAACGATTCAATTTCATTTCGGGAAAGAAACGTTCCCTGTTCCACGAGGTCTGTAATGGCATCGCGGTATTGGTCGAGGAACTCCTTAAACCGAGATCCAGCCTCCACTTGCCACACTGAGAGCTTCCCTGCACCAGACTTGCGCAGCGTCTGCATTCCCGATTTGAGCTTCACATTCAGAACATCGGCGAGTGAGTGCGCCGGATCAGTCGAGATCAGAATGACCTTTCTGCCTCGTTTCGCGCTTGCCTGCAGTGCGTAGGCAGTGCTCACCGTGGTCTTCCCGACTCCGCCTTTACCGAGGAAGAAGGTTAGGTGAGTACTCATAAAATTTTCCGAGGCGAGACTTCGTGACCGCTGTTTGCCCGCCTCATGACCTTCGTGTTCGCTCTTCC
>DATLKS010000436.1:0-7848 GCA_035538255.1 Terriglobales bacterium | reverse complement strand
CATCATGCCTTTGTTGTACTGGACCAGATAGGCGGTTCCGATACTCACAAACAAACCGATCATCGTGCACCATCGTCCCATAGAAACATAGTGGGCGTCGGTCGCATTCTTACGAAGGTATGGGCGATACAGGTCGTAAGTCCACACGGTGGCGAAGGCACTCACGTTACCGGCCATCCCTGCCATGAATCCGGCCACCAGGGCTGTGATGCCGAGACCCATGAGCCCAGGACCGCAATAGCGCGCCAGCATCAAAGGTAAAACGTCGTCGTACTTAAACTGCCCCGGTTGTGCCTGATTTCCCGGAACGAGATGGAACGGCAGAACCGCGCGTCCCAGCAGGCCGGGAAGGATTACGATCAGCGGCACTGCCATTTTGAAAAATGAACCAATAATCGGAGCCAGCTTTGCGGAGCGGAGATCCTTGGCCGAAAGCACACGTTGTACAACCAGAAAGTCGGTCGTCCAGTAGCCCATCGACAGTGTCGCGCCCAAGCCAAACACGATCGCAACCCAGTAAATTCCCATTGGGTTCTTGTCAACGGAACCCATCGGCGCCCACATGTGGGTAAAATTCTGGCCGGGAAAATTCTGGTGAATTCGCGCAACCATCCCACTCCATCCTCCGGTTTCAATTAATCCCAGAATCGGAATTAGCAGAGCGCCGAACCAGATCAGGAAGAACTGCAATACTTCATTAAAAATTGCGGAGAAAAGTCCGCCGGCGGCAACATATACACCGACCGTAAGCGAGGAGACGATGATGCTGAAATGCAGGTTCCATCCAAGGACCACCTCCATTACGACTGCCATGGCGTACATGTTCACGCCCGACATCAAGATGGTCATGAAGGCAAACGTAATGGCACTCAACGCGCTTGCTTCAGTGCCATAGCGAAGTTTCAGATATCCGGGAACAGAGTGGGTCTTGGAGATGTAGTAGAACGGCATCATCACCAGTCCCAGAAAGACCATTGCGGGAATGGCGCCGATCCAGTACCAGTGCGCAGCCAGGATGCCGTACTGATACGCGTTCCCAGCCCAGCCGAGCAGCTCGAGCGAGCCGAGGTTTGCGGAGACGAACGCCAGTCCCGCGACCCACGCTGTCATCTCGCGCCCGGCGAGGAAGAAGTCTTCGCCGGTTTTAGCGAAGCGCTTCAAGTAAAAGCCGATAACCAGAACCAGCAAGAAATAAATTGCGATGATGGCCAGATCGACTCCCGACAGGCGCACCAATCGCTCAGCGACGAACATCGCCGGAATTGGGTTCATTTATTGTCCTTCGTTCGAATTGCGAACCTGCCCATAGTAGGCGTGGCGTCCGTGTTTTCTGAAGTAGTGCTTGTCGTGCAGCCCACGGCCGATCGACTGCGCATTGGGATTAATGGCAGTCGTGAAATAGGCCATACGCGCAATGGCTTCCACAATCACTGCATTGTGTGCTGCGGATTTTGCGTCAGGCCCCCACGCAAAAGGACCATGATTTGCCACAAGAACGGCGGGGATTGATTCATGGTCAATGCCCCTGAATGTTTTGACGATTACCTGCCCAGTATTCTCTTCATAATTGGCGGCAATGTCATCATCGGTCATCACCTCAGTAACGGGAACAGCTCCATGGAAGTAGTCCGCATGAGTCGTTCCGAAGCAAGGAATCGGCCGTCGCGCCTGCGCCCATGAGGTCGCATATTCGGAATGCGAATGCGCTACCCCACCGATACCGGGAAAAGCATTGTACAAGACAATGTGCGTCGGCAGGTCAGAAGAGGGCCGCAAATTGCTTTGGAGGATATTCCCTTTAAGGTCGGCAGCAACCAGGTGTTCGGGCCGCAGCTTATCGTACGGTACCCCGCTAGGCTTGATGACGACTACACCCTCTTCGCGGCAAATACCGCTGACATTTCCAAAGGTGTAGAGAACCAGACCCTTACGAACCAATTCGAGGTTTGCATCAAGGACTTCCTCACGCAGTTTGGCAAGGTTCATTGAAGGTTTTCCGACTCACCAGTTTGGGCGAGAGTAATCGTTTACCTGCAAGCAGGAAAGCTAGAACAGCACCGGAGCCTTGTCAAAGCTGAATGGGTTGCGCGTGGATGAGGCCGCCTTCGCGTGTGTGGGGGATTCGCGGTGCAGTGCTTTGGGAATACTTTCCTTCGAGTTTTTACGAAATCGCGAACTTAGACATTCATGAAGTCCTGAACGTACATTCTGGCCGAGGGTGGCGGAATCCACCTTATGGCTAAGCGTTTCCGCTCTCCTGATAGCACGGATTCGAGAATGCAGAATCCATTGGTGGGACTTGTTCGCATGGCGATTCATCGGCTTGGTTCGGCCTCTCTTGCTCGCCATTACTCAGACCGCCGGAGGCGCGACTGAAGGAGACGTGCGCGCGACGCGCAAGCAGAAGCCCGATCGGAGTAACAGCATGGAACGACACCAGCCAGAGCAGTATTCCCGCGCTCACGGCAAGCTCGCGTGGGAAACCAAGCAGATCGACCATGGCGACGATAGTGGCAAGCTGTGCTCCGCCACCGACGGCAGGCAACTGCACCAGGCCGCCGATCATGCTGAAGCCCATCAACAGCATTGCTGCTGAGAAAGATGATGTTCGCAGTGAAGGATATGCATGCAGCGTAGTGACATATGAAAATGCGGTCAGCAGCCAAATCGCAATTGAAATCAACGAAAGCTGGACAAAGGAGATTCCGTCTTTTATGGTGTGCAGCCCTGCGGTGAACGCTTGTGCTCTGCTTAAGGCTACGCGCGTGGCCGGGTAGCGCATCGTCACGGTTTGCTCCAGCCAACAGAAGATCGTCTGCCGCGCTTTGCACATGATGATCGCGGCGATGGCCATTGCGATGATCACTCCTGCGGTGATCCATGCCGCCGTCAGGAATTGCCTCAAATCGGGAAGGCTGCTGGCAAAGAGAAATGCAACCGCCGCCATCACGATGAATGCGCCCATATCGAAGATGCGCTCCACCATCCAGACGCCCATCTGAGAAGCCATGGTGAGATCTGTGCGCCGGGCAATCATGTAGGGACGAACCAGCTCCCCCGGACGTCCCAGCAGCGCCAATCCAGTGAAGCCGATGAGAGTTGGATAGAGTACGTCGTCAAACCGCGCATCACGCATCGGTCGCAGGAATATCTGCCAACGCAAAGCGCGTAAAGGGAACGTCAGCAATGAGAGGCCGACGGCCGCTGCAAGTTGCAGCCAGCTCAGGCCGCTAGTCGCACTAAGAAAGGTTTTCCAGTCGAATGTCTGCCACGATCTCCACTGCAGGAAAACCAGTGCGCCAGTGAAGACCACAATTCCCAATGTAAAGACCTGCTTCGAAGTCAGCGACTTTCGCGCTGCTTCCGGCGATGGCAAGGTTTGGGTGAGCGAGCTTTCCGACATCATCAACTCTCTTTTTAATTCCCTAATTGTTGTTGGACTATGTGGCTGTGATGCAGAGAGCACGCGTCGGAATGCCACTGGTTCTCTGGAATTTCAATGAATCTTAAAACCGCGTGAGAGACCACGCTACTCTGGCGCGAAATGGCAATCGTGAACAAATAATTTTCTTCGCGCCAACAGGAAAACGGATGGTGCAGAGCTCACATCAGAGTGTTCAAGCTTTTGAAAAAGCCTGCTCCCCGTGCGCGCCCTGAACCGGAAATCAAGCCTTCTCTTCTGCGTCACCTGTATCGCCGGACTCCCCGCGCTCCTGATTACCGGTTGTGCGAGAGGCATCAGCGGAACTCTTCCATCAACTCTTACGGCCGGCGCCAATGTAAAGGTCATACAGCGATTCGGAATGCATATGCACGACGCCATTCATCATTGGCCATCGGTGACCTTCGGCTACTGGCGGCTGTGGGACGCAGGAGTGAGTTGGCCGTACGTGGAAACTGCTCGCGGCACTTATGACTTCAATCTTCTCGACCAATATGTGGCTCTGGCGCAGCAGCACGGCGTAAAAATCATTTATGTGCTTGGCAACACTCCGCAGTGGACCTCGACCGATCCGGGACACGTCGGCACACAAGGTCTTCCCGGCGCGACTGCGCCTCCGGGCAGCATGCAGGACTGGCAAGAGTATGTGACTACAATCGTCACGCGATACAAGGGAAAGATCGACGCCTACGAGATCTGGAACGAGGTTGATCTCGATGGTTATTGGACCGGAAGCGTGAGTCAGATGGTGCAGCTCGCGCAGATTGCTTACCAGACGATCAAGCAAATCGATCCTGCGGCGATTGTTCTCTCGCCATCGTTGGTTGCGGGAAACGGCCGAGATTACATGAAGAAGTTCTTCGGCGCAGGCGGCGACAAATTCTCCGATGCCGTCGCCTATCACCTATACGACACACAGATGAAGCCGGAAAACACCGTCTCCGATGTATACGAGCCAACGCTCGCTGTCGCACGCCAATTTGGGAAGGACATCTGGGACACTGAAGTCGGCTGGGGACCTTTCGGCACATTCCCCAATCAGCAGGAAGAAGCGGCATTCACCGCGCGCACAATGATTCTGCAGGCTGCGGAAGGCATCAACGTAATCGTCTGGTTCGCGTGGGACGATCGTGGTCCGTGGGTGCATCTTGACTTTGTCGGACCGGATTACCAAACTCCTACGCCTGCGGCCATCGCTTTCAATCAAGTACAGGCGTGGCTGCTGAACTCCTCCATCACCTGCTCGAATTCATCAGACGGCACGTGGCAGTGCCCAGTAACACCCCCCACCGGCGGGCAGAAGTACATCGTCTGGAACTGGCTGGTGAACTCAACGTTCACCATCCCGAGCACGTGGCAAGTAAAAACCGTTACCGATCTCGCCGGCAACACTCAATCGATCTCCGGCAACACGCTCACGCTCACCACGTCGCCGGTGTTGTTATCGCCGTAACGAACCACGCTGGCCTGCGCTCTTCACCGGAATCTCGCCTGCTATAATCGACATCTACCCTGTAAATCCTCCCGACGGTGGGTGTAGCTCAACTGGCAGAGCACCGGACTGTGGCTCCGGACGTTGTGGGTTCGATTCCCATCACCCACCCCAATTACTCGTTCTCCTGAATTCCTGACAACCTCGCTCCCGGCGTCGCCTCGTCCAATAACCCCGCCGCATGAGTTCATGTCGCCTCAAATTTCGCTGTCCCACGCAGAACAGCGAAAACAAAAGCGTAACTTTTTCGATTGACATGTACGAACGACGGATAATTCCGCGCAACGCACAACCCGTTACGGGAATCGGCACACTCTGCCCCTGTCTCCAGAACAGCGAAAAACAGCGTAATAACAGCGTAACTGGCGATCACGATCCGTCGCTCGCCGCTTCCCATAACGGCACTCAAGCGCCTACTTCAACCCATGCTACGATGAAAAACTTCGATCCCAACAAAAATTCCTCCCAATTAGCACGGATTCGTTGACAGCTGTGCTTCCGAGCGGTTAGGCTCATTGCATTCGTGTAAGCGAATGTGACGAAGGCTCGTGTGAAAGAACAGTACAACGTCCTATTTCTCTGCACTGGAAACTCGGCGCGCTCGATCATGGCGGAAGCCATTTTGAATCGCAAGGGCGCTCCGAAATTCATGGCGTACAGTGCAGGCAGCCATCCGAGCGGACGAGTCAACGCCTTTGCCTTGAAGCAGCTGCAGGACGCGCGACTACCGACAGACGGTCTGAGAAGCAAAGGTTGGGAAGAGTTCAGCAAACCGGGGGCTCCACAACTCGATTTTGTTTTCACGGTGTGCGACAACGCCGCCAAAGAAGTCTGCCCCATTTGGCCGGGACAGCCTATGACCGCTCACTGGGGAGTTCCCGATCCTGCCACGGTCACCGGAACACCTGACCAGATAGCTCGCGCTTTCCGCGACGCATTCGTCATGCTCGAACGGCGTATCAGCCTGTTCGTCTGCTTACCGTTCAAGAGCCTGGACTCGCTGGCCATCAAGCAAGAAATTGATCGTATCGGTCACGAATGAAGACTCTCGCGCAGCGTGTGACAGCCGAATTCGTTGGCACGCTCTTCCTGGTCGCGGCGGTGATCGGCTCGGGCATCATGGGCGAGCGGCTGGCTGCTGGAAACGCAGCCATTGCTCTGCTCGCGAACACTATCGCGACTGGTACCGCACTAATCGCGTTGATACTCACTTTCGGTCCTGTCTCGGGCGCCCACTTCAATCCAGCGGTGACACTCGTAGATGCGATCGAGCACGGTATGGTCTGGCGTGAAGTGCCTGCATATGTAGTCGCTCAATGCCTCGGCGGAATCGCGGGTGCGGCCGCCGCTCATCTGATGTTTGGCTTGCACTGGTATTCGCGGTCGGCGCACGTCCGGCATGGAGGCGCACAACTGTTCAGTGAGTTCGTTGCGACGTTTGGACTACTGTCTGTGATTTGGGGATGCTCTCGCGTTCGTTCGTCGGTCGTCCCCTTCGCAGTAGGCTGCTACATCACGGCCGCATACTGGTTCACGGCTTCGACTTCCTTCGCCAATCCAGCGGTCACGATTGCGCGATCGTTCTCAGACACATTCGCCGGCATCAGACCCGCTGATGCTCCGCTGTTCATCATCGCCCAGCTTGCAGGTGCATTGGCAGCAACGCTGCTCTTTCGTTGGTTGGTGCCAAGTTTGCCTGCTCATGCGGCAGACGTGCTGATGAGGCACTCGGAACGGCAGCAGTCTTTGCCTTAAAGTTTTGTCATGCTGAGCACCTGGGTTGGCGTGAAGCACCTTGCGTTTGCTTTTGGCATTGTTTCCTGCACAAACCAACAACAGCAAAATCAAACGCAAGGTCCTTCGGCCAAAAAGAGGGCATCAGGATGACATCCTTTGGGAGATCGCCAGCTTGGCATGACTCAGGATAACTAACCGCCGTTAAGAAATTGAAACCGGAGGCTTTGCCAACATAACGGCAATTCCCAAACAAACTGCGATTAGCAACTCGGTGATGGCGGGCGCGATGAAGAAATACCTCCAGGACACAATCGCCATCACGAGGAAGTTAATGGAGAACGGGACGATAATTGACCTGACTAAAGCCGGATTTCTCGTCCAAAATACCGAGAGTTGCCAAAATAGTATTGCGAGTATGAGGAGCACAAGGGTAATAAAGAGGCCATAGCCGAAGAAGAAATCCCAATAGCTGCGCATCGAGCCCAAGAAATCAAAGCGATGCGACTTCATGGCGTGGATCACTGCAATCTCTTCAGCGCCATGCTGCGGCGAGCCAAAGACTCCCCCGACCGTGTGCAGGATGCAGTGAATGAGGGTCAGAACCGAAGCGATGCGCAGAAATAGTGTTGGTTTCATCGATCGATTCTCTTTTTTATCGCGACACGATCTTAGCAAACCGATCGGGGGTTGCGGCGATGATCCATGTGTCCGAACACGAAATTTCGAATGGGCGCGAGCCATAAATTGCACTAGGGACACTCGGCGCGCTTCGCTGCCAACGCCAAAGGTGAATGCCGCTTAGCGCGAGGAAGCTGAGACTTGGGCGGCCTCAGACTTGATGCGCTTACGTTCGCTGCGACTCCAGCGATAGAGAAGATCTATATCGGCGTCACTCAATTTGGCCTCAGGGTGGAGAAACAGGTATTGAGGAAGAGGCATTTTCCTGTTTCGAATCATCGGCGCCATTTGCGAGAGGATATCCTGACGCTCTTCCCTGCTGTACTGATCCCACTTTGACATATTCCAGTGGCCGCGCCCGTAATACACGTCTTTTTCGATTAGCCACGACAAAGGCGCAATATGGCTGTACCAGGGCCATGCGGTCTGTTCCGAATGGCAATTTTGACAGGAGCGTTGCATGATCTGCAGCACAGGCTGGTCGATGCCAGATGTATTC
>DATLKS010000435.1:0-1725 GCA_035538255.1 Terriglobales bacterium | reverse complement strand
TTCAATTCCCGCTCCGCCTGCAGAACGAACTGAAGCAGCGCGATCGCGGAATCTGCGTCCTCCTTCGCAATGCAGGAGAAGGCTTCTGCCATGCGGAGCAGCAAGTATTCCGAAATTGGCATTTGCCTCCGCTGATCTGCGGGAAACTTGCGGAGCAACGATTCGATGAGGCGGTGGTCCGAGTATCCGGCGTCAACCCACTCGGCGATGCAGAGGACCAGCTGAGCAGCAGCCTCATCACTGGACTCGATGCCCTCGAGCGCTTCTATGGACCGCCCGAGAATCTCAAAACCCTCCCCAATCCGGCGTGCCATAACGGCGCCGTTCAGCTTCTGACTAAGCTCGGCAATGGCTATGGACATCGGATGAAATTCTACGTCAGTCATCCAAATCGGTCTATGTCTATATGTATTTGGTTTCCGGCGAGTACCGCCAATGTCATGTAATCGACTGAAACCACAGGATTGATTTTACATGTCTAATGCTGGGTCAGCACGTTAGTCGCCTAGTCCGAATCGGACCACATAGTTTGCCACGCATCACTCTTCCAGCTTCTAATGAGGCGTATTTGAGGCCAGAGTCCTCGTACTGGAGATAACTCATGATTCGGACACAAGAACAGACGAATACCTGGAACAGCTCCCGATGGGGAGGCATTACTCGCCCGTATTCTGCGAAAGACGTGGAGCAGCTTCGTGGAACCGTCCGGATCGAGCACTCATTAGCCCGCGCTGGTGCGGAAAAGCTCTGGAAGCTTCTCCACGAAGAGCCATACATTGCAGCACTCGGAGCGCTGACCGGAAATCAGGCTGTCGAGATGGCCGCAGCCGGCCTCAAAGCGATTTATCTCAGCGGATGGCAAGTGGCCGCCGACGCTAATCTCAGCGGCCAAATGTATCCGGATCAGAGCCTGTATCCGGTGAACAGCGTACCTGCGGCTGTGCGAGCAATCAACAATGCGCTCCTTCGCGCCGACCAAATCGCGCACAGCGAAGGCCGTGACGGCGTCGAGTGGATGCTGCCCATCGTCGCCGATGCAGAGGCAGGATTCGGTGGCTGCCTGAATGCATTCGAGCTGATGAAGGCCATGATCGAGGCCGGAGCGGCCGCCGTCCATTTCGAAGACCAGCTCTCATCGGCCAAGAAGTGCGGGCACCTGGGCGGTAAGGTCCTTGTGCCCACTCAGGAGGCCGTGCAGAAACTGGTCGCAGCACGCCTCGCCGCTGATGTGCTCGGCGTACCGACTCTCCTCGTCGCGCGCACAGATGCCAATTCGGCACAACTGCTCACCAGCGATTGCGATCCCAGCGATCGCGAGTTTATCACCGGCGCGCGCACCGTCGAAGGCTTCTACTGCATGCGCGGTGGACTCGATGCGGCCATCGCCCGCGGGCTCGCCTACGCCCCATATGCCGACCTGATCTGGTGCGAGACTTCAGAGCCAAACATCGCAGAGGCGCGCCGCTTTGCAGATGCGATCCATGCAGAGTTTCCCGGCAAGCTGCTTGCCTATAACTGCTCGCCGTCGTTTAACTGGAAAGCGAAGTTGTCAGAAAGCGAGATCGCAGAGTTCCAGCGCGAACTCGGAAAAATGGGATACAAGTTTCAGTTTGTGACGCTTGCCGGATTTCACGCTCTGAACCTTTCGATCTTTGAGCTGGCGCACGAATATGCGCGTACGGGAATGTCTGCCTATTCGCAGCTACAGCAGCGCGAGTTCGATCT
>DATLKS010000434.1:0-4731 GCA_035538255.1 Terriglobales bacterium | reverse complement strand
ATGTTGTTGCTGATTGCATGCAGCAACGTGGCGAATCTCCTGCTGGCTCGTGCAACTCGCCGTCAGAAGGAAATCGCAATCCGCGCATCCACTGGTGCAAGCCGCTCGCGCATTGTGTTGCAGTTGCTGGTGGAAGGTTTCCTTCTCGCCGCATTGGGATGTCTTGCAGGCTGGGCGCTTGCGTACTTCGGACTGAAGGGAATTGTCGTAGCGATCCCGCCAGAGTTCATACCGTCTGAGGCTGTAGTCCGGCTGAATCTTCGCGTCCTCGCTTTTGCGGTGGGAGTGACTGCGCTTACCACGCTCCTATGCGGCCTCGCTCCAGCGTTGCACTCCGTGCGCGGGGAACTCCATGATCGCCTCAAAGATGCCGTGAAGGGCGTCGGCGGTCCGGCGGGTGGCATCAACTTCCGCTCTGCACTACTCGTCTCGCAAGTGGCGCTCTCCATCGTTCTGCTTGTAGCCGCTGGCCTCATGATGCGAACAGTGTTCGCCCTGGAGCACGTCGATCTTGGTTTCACGCCCGACCACGTTCTCACTGCGCGCACTCCGCTTCCGAAAGGCCGCTATGACACAGCAGAGCAAAAGCGAATCTTTTTCCGCGCCGTGCTCCAGAAAATTGAGGGTTTGCCTGGGGTAGTCACAGCAACTGAGACGAGCACTCTGCCTCCGTATGGCGGAATCGGGAGCGAGGTTACGATGCCTGGGCAGGACCACCTTAATAAGAGGTCGCTACTTCAACTTTGCAGCGAGGACTACTTCAAGACGCTCGGCATCCGTCTGGCGCACGGACGCACGTTCACTCAGAACGATGTGGACGGAGCCCGCCATGTAATCGTCATCAACCAAAGACTCGCTCACGATTTCTTCGGCAGCGAAGATCCAATTGGAAAATCCATCAAATTCGATGCGCTCGACAGAATGCCGCAGTCTCCTCACGACGCCTACTTCGAGATCATCGGCGTCACCTTTGATGAGAAGAACATGGGCTTGAAGGAAGCTCCCGTGCCTGAAGCCTTCGCACCCTACAGCGTCTCGGGAGACTTCGCCCGCGGCGTGCTGGTGCGGACTGCGGTCGATCCGCTTTCGATTCTTCCATCGGTCCAGCGCGAAATCTGGTCAGTGGATCCGGGCGTCGCTCTCACGATGACCGGTACGCTGGACGAGCATCTGCAGCAAAACTCCTATGCCGAGCCGCGCTTCGGCATGCTGGTATTTGGAATATTCGCCGGCATTGGCCTGGCACTAGCGGCGATCGGCATTTTCAGCTTGATGGCGTACACGGTAAGCCTGCAAACGCACGAGATCGGCATCCGCATGGCGCTAGGCGCGCAGCGGGGCGCGGTAATGAAGATGGTGTTTCTGCGCGGGCTCACGATCATTGGAGTTGGAATCGCTATCGGCGAGATGGTAAGCCTCGTCCTCACGCGTTTCCTGCGCAGTCAGGTTTGGGGAGTAACGAACCGCGATCCAGTCACTTTCGCCGCCGTTCTCGCGGTACTGATCACAATAGGCCTACTGGCATGCTTCCTGCCAGCACACCGCGCAACGCAGGTAGATCCGCTGATTGCCTTACGCTACGAGTAGGGGATACTCTTTCAGAAAAACGTGAGCAGTCTGCGGCTGTCCCGTTTTAGCGCTGGCGCGGCTGCTGCAGCTTCGCATTAGCTCGGAATGTGGACTACGATGTCCATCTGGCAGGGCACGGGTCTCTGCAGATACTTGGCGGGTATGTATTTGAACTGACGAACCGCCGACAGCACACGGTCCTCAATCTTCTGATCCGCAGCTCCATGCACGATCTTCGCTTCCGCGACACTGCCGGTTGTGTCGATCAAAATTTCAATTTTCAGATATTGCTCGAACCGGGGCGGAAGGTCGGCGGCAGTGATCAAGGGAATCTCGCCCTGCTTATGAATCGGGAGTTCATAATCCTTGCTTCCAATGCCATAGTTCAAACGGAACTTAAGCTCTTTCATCAAGCTGGCAGTAGTGCGCTGTGCCTCTTTACGCAGAGTCTCCATGGAGCCTGAGTCAGACGTTCCCATAGTGGGATTGGCCGGAGCCCTCTTATGCACACGCCTGATGCGGTGTGCCGGAAGGAGCGTCGAGCCAGCGGAAGCTTGTGGCCGGAATGTGACTGTTTCGTGAGACACAGGAGAAGCTGCAACGATCACGTCGGTGACAAGAACGACGCGCGTGGTGTGTACGAACTCAAACCACAGCATCAATAGGACCACATGGAAAATGCAGGAGATCGAAAGAGCCAGCCCGAATGGCTGCAACTTTCTCGGCGCGCCAAGAAAGGACCGCGACAACGTCGCTCGAAACGAGTGTGCCACTACAAACCTTAGGAACGGAGATGCGGGGACTCCGGCCGGTCGATCCTGATTCTCAGGAATTAAGATACCGCAGAGTCTTTGAATCGCTGAATGCAGTTCTCGAGCGTGAGGTAGACGGTAATCGCGTGGCTATGTCGGATTGCCTTTGCTGTTCGTTAGCCGAGTGCTGAGCCTTTTGCAATTCCTAAAAGTGTGCAGCACCGATGTTGGTAGCTCGATCTTCAAATTGGCGAGGCGACGGGTGGCCCGCCCTCGTTCCCATTATAGAACGAACATGGTGTTCGTTGACGACTTCCAAGGCGTGGGTGCCCCATCCTTGCGCGGCTCGGGGCTGCGGATCGCGTTTTCCTAATCCTGCTTAAGGTGATTTTTGTCGGCCTCCGGCGCATTTTCCAGTGAGAAAGCACGATATCTTGTAAGTACAAGCTTCTCAAATTCCCATCTTGGAGTTCTCGTGCTTTATAGAGTTCCCCGCCTCTTTTTCTGTCTTTGCGTAGTGGTGCTCCTGTCGGTTGCCGGTCTGGCGCAGAACGACATTCAAGGCATCAGCAGCGTGCCCTCGGACCCGGAGATGACCTATCCCAGGGTGGCTCCACTGTCGATCCAATCACAACCGGACTTCCTCAACAGCGATTCGCCCAACGGCATTGGCGCGAGCGTTCATAGCAATGCTGGCGGTCTGGCTAACGTAATCTCGGTCCCCAACTTCTCGTCCTCATTTACTAGCAACGGCCAAACGTGGTGGTTCACCATGATGGGCAACGATCCCACACTGGGAAAAAAGACGACCATCCCGGCAAAGATTGTGGCCGTGTCGCTGCAGCTGCAGAACGCCGACTTGACCTCTACCACCATAGTGCCGGTTGCCGCGTTCGAGGAGCCGACGTTGAACTCGCCCAACTTTGGGTTCAGCAGCTACAGTTCGGGAAATCATATCCAGTTTGCCGACGCCGTACAGCGCGCCGAGTTCTACAACATGATGAAGCAGAACTGGCACACGAGTCTGGACGCGTCGATCGTCGATGAGATCACGATCCCGGTTCCCCGCTTTGTGACGGTGACTCTGAATGGAACGCCAACACAGGTGCGCACGTACTATCGCGGCACTGCGGCGGACGGTAGTGTGTTCGTCCTCATGCTGAATCGCTTCTTCAATCAGCAGATCTTCAATATCGTGAACAACGAGATCAACAGCGGCAAATACACGACCGACGCAGTGAACGTGACGCTTTTCCCGAACACTTATCTCTTCTCCCTCAGCAAGTCGGGAGGCATTGGCGGTTGCTGCACTTTGGGGTATCACACGTACTTCTACGATGGTGGCCAGCCGAAAGAGAGTCGCTGGATCTTCGGATATGCGAGCTGGATCTCGCCCGGGATTTTCGGAGGCGGCTTCGAGGACGTTACGGCACTGAGCCATGAGATCTCGGAGTCATTCAATGATCCATTCGTAAACAACCTGACGCCTCAGTGGACCTTTCCTGGAGAGCCGGGACAATGCCAGGGGAACCTCGAAACGGGCGATCCGGTCGAGGTACTAAGCAGCGCAACAGTCGCCACCCCGATCAAGACGGAGGGCCAGGTCTTTACCTACCATCCGCAGACTGAAGCCTTGTTGCAGTGGTTCGAGCAAGGTAATCCATCGAACGCGTTGGGCGGCGCGTATAGCTATCCAGACACCACCGCTCTCAAGACTGGGGCAAAAGCGTGTGATTAAAGCGAGTCGCAAAATGGAACGCAGGGCACTCGAAATTTGAGTGCCTTCTTTTGGTCTCGGACGTGGGCGGCAACAAGGTATACCGTATCGACGCTCCACTGTTCGGCTTCGAGCCAGGCAAGCCTTACTCCGCCTCCGACACCGAGGGTTACGTCGCCGCTCTCAACCTTGACAACGGAGTTCTTACTCCCATCGCCACGGGATTCCAGAGTACCCGCGGGATGATCTTTGTCTCGCCATCATCAGGAGATGATGGCGAACAACACGGTCGATAATCAGCAGTCATTTAGACGTAAACGCCTCACCGAAATCGTGAGCGTTTTTCTTCGGGACAATTCCGCATGGCGCGGCGTGCCGGCCACTACGCTGCCAGCAGGGCGATCCCTGCCAGCGGCACCGGAGCGAGAAGCAACGTCGCCGAATCAAAGAGGCGGGGTGGCCGCCCTTTTCTAATTTCGGTCTTTTTGTATCAGCTCCCACACAAACGGCGGCACCATGACAGCGCAGCGCATGGACGAAGACCGGGTGCCTGATTCCTGCTTTCCACGATGCACGTGCGCAGGTTAGAGTATCTGGACACATCAACCCATCGTTAATGCTTGCCAAACCGCCGGTCAGTCCTAATGCGAATCGTCCACCTTCGTCCTGCTTCGCATTGTCACTTTCCCGATG
>DATLKS010000433.1:0-1894 GCA_035538255.1 Terriglobales bacterium | reverse complement strand
TCGTATGCTGCGCCAGTTAGAGGTCGTGGCACCGACTGATTCTGGAGTGCTGGTGCAAGGTGAGACTGGGACGGGAAAGGAATTGATTGCCCGGGCCATTCACAACCTGAGTGCTCGGCGCGATCAACCGTTTGTAAAACTCAACTGCGCGGCGATTCCATCCGGGCTTCTGGAGAGCGAGCTATTCGGACATGAAAAGGGCGCATTTACTGGCGCCATCATGCGCAAGGCCGGCCGCTTCGAGGTGGCCGACAAAGGAACGTTGTTCCTGGATGAAGTCGGCGATATCCCGCTCGAACTGCAGCCTAAGCTGCTGCGAGTCTTACAGGAGCGCGAATTCGAGCGTCTGGGCAACACGCGCACGCAGCAGGTCGATGCGCGAGTAGTTGCGGCCACGCATCGCGACCTCAAGCAAATGGTGGAAGCGGGCCAATTCCGCAGTGACCTCTACTACCGCTTGCACGTATTTCCGGTGGTTGTTCCGCCTTTGCGCGAGCGCAAGGAAGACATTCCCATGCTGATGCGGCACTACGTCGAGAAATACGCACGGCGTATGCAGCGACGTATCGAGACCATTCCTACAGCCACAATGGAGGCTCTGGTGAACTACGTATGGCCGGGGAACGTGCGCGAACTGCAGAACTTTATTGAGCGTTCTGTAATTTTGTCGTCGGGGAGTGTTCTGCGTCCACCTCTCGCCGAACTAGAACAGGTGACTGTGCAAGCACCTAGTTCGGATCTGAGCACCTCGAAGGAAATTGAGCGTGAACAGGTGCTGCATGCGGTCCGAGCGTCCAACTGGGTGATCGGTGGTCCTAAGGGTGCGGCCGCGCGGCTGGGTATCAAGCGGACGACCTTGGCCATGCGGATGCGCAGACTTAATATTCTTCGTCCTCAAATGAGTGAGAGTGGAAGTATGCAACCTTAGAAGAGCCAGGCTCTGCGATGCCATTCTTTGCGAACGTAGGTACTCTTGAGATGCAATCGAAATGAACCGTATAAGCTCTGCTGTTTTCCCGATGTTTAGCCGATCTGGCGAGACATTGACCGGCAGCACGTGATCGCATTCACTACGTCCAGCGCAGAAAGACCTTTGGATTCGAGCGCTCCCGGGTTCAGATCCACCTGTACCTGACGCTGCTTCCCGCCGTATGGATAGGGGACGGCAGTGCCCGGGATGTGATCAGCTGGGTACGAATGAAATTAAGTCCGTAGTCGTTCAGCTGTTGTTCCGATAGGCTATTGCCCGAAAGAGCCAACTGCATGACCGGCACACTCGATGCGCTGTACGTGGTTCTTGCGTTCGATTTGGGTCGCATCGCCGATGCTTACCGCGATCACCTCATGCGACTTTTTATCGCGCACGCGCACCAGATCTCCGTCGCGAGACAGAATCAAGCCAGACATTTTCGCCTTCTCGCCAGGTCTAAGTTGACGTGTTGTGCCGGTGGCAGCAAATGCGGAGCCTGCGATCAGGATGGTCGCAATTGCACAAAGGAGCGCCCTGAGCCTTGATATGCGAGCAAAGTTCACTATTTGAAACTGTTCCATCGTTCCTCCTGTCACGATCAGGAGACTCGCACGTTGATCGAAACCAGGGGAATGTGAGCAACAGTTAGCTCACGGTAATTGGCGATGAGCCAAATGCAGCATCAAGACTTGCGAGAGCGGGCATTTGTCAACAGGTGTGGTTCTGAAATCGAGGTCGATTCTGTGTGGACTCGTGGTGTTCTCGAGCGTGTCGATACACGCACTCGGGACGGCGTGAGATCAGTTCGGCAGGTTGATCTTATTCAAGAACGCGGCATATCGCGGGTTGTTGTGCAAGCTCTTCAGTAGAGGGTCCACTTTCGTTCCGATCAGACCGTCGTCACGTTGGGCATAAGCTCGGTCT
>DATLKS010000432.1:0-5571 GCA_035538255.1 Terriglobales bacterium | reverse complement strand
CACGCACACGAATAATGCGAGTACAAATCTTCGCATGGGGTCACCTCTAATTTTGGATTTGATAAGTGGGATTTCCGCGATCTTTGCAAGGTTGTCCTCTGAAACGGAAAGCCTTCAGCTCTGCTGGCGAGCATCGCCATGACCACGCTTCCTTCAGACACCGTCTCACGACGACGCCTTTGCGCTTCGCTATCACTTCACCTCTATCAGGTTGTGAAAAGGACTTTCACCTTCAAGCTGTCGAACATGCTCGGCACACTAAAAAAGCCCGCCAGATTTCCGGCGGGCTGTTTTGTAAGGAGTCTTGCTGTTAATGGCCCTTTTTGCAGGCATCAAACTTGAATGCACCAATTCGTGTTGCCCAGTTGAAGCTGCCACTACTTGCGTAGTACTCGTTCGTGTACCAAAAGGTGCAATCGTCTGTGGGATCGACCGCCATGGCGCTGTAGTCTCCCCAGCGCTTGTAGGAATGAATCTGCACACCGCTTCCGGTCTGTATTACGAGTGGACCGAACATCATGCCCGCAGGATCTGACGCAGAGCGTCCCGCCACGTAAACGCTTGGGAACAGATGCAAGCTCGACGCACTAAAGCCAAGAGCAATGTTCCCGTTTTTGTCCATCGCAATGCTGCCAAGCCAGTAGTTCACATCGGGATCGACTACAGTTGACTGCTGATACACAAACGGGGCGGCGGGGTTGCGGATCTCATACCAGCGCACGCCAGCCAGCGATCCACCTTTTATAGTGTGGTTCACTAGCAGAGACTCGTGATCGCCGAAGTTGCGGTATGCCAGCCGGAACATTACGCGATCCGCTAGACCATCCACTCTCTCGCCCGGTGAAGGCTGCGGAATGCATGCCAGATCAACTGCACGCGCGCAAATTTCGTTGTAAGGGGCAACCGAGACCAGCGTTGGACCTGTAAACGTTGAGTTTGCCGGATTCGCGAAGTCTGCATGGAAGCGGAAGAAGTTCAGGTGGGTCGAGTCTGCCAGGCCTACCAGATAATTCGGTGCGCCTGCAGGTGGCAGCGTGCCGCCGTCGAGGTCGGCGGGTAGCAGACTCGCAACTGACGGCGACTGTTGGAAGCAGATCGCGTTCGCTGGCGCACCGGTAAGCATTGCTTTGCGATCAAAGGCGCACGCCTGGGCTCCGGCGAACCCCTTTGGAGGAAAGATATTAACGGTGTTGTAGTACGCGTCTGGCCAAACTCCGAATTTCGGGTAATCGGGAAAGTTCGCGCCGAAGTCGTACTCGTATCGGCTATAAGAGCCGGTTGCATCAGTACCTGTTGAGATGGCAATGCACTGTGCAGAGTGAGTGAATGTGGGATCGTACTGAAGCTGGCTGACGAGCCAACGTCCGGCCAGTTGGTCGTAAAGCACGACCGGATCACCACCATCGGAGTAGGTCGGAATGCCGCCGCCGAATTCGCACAGACCACCGAAACCTGACCAGAGTGAGTGGATGGGCGCCGGACCGAGTTGCAAAGTACCGTTCGATTTGTCGTATACCGCGATGGTGACGTTCACCATTTGCACGTACTGCTTTTCACCCACGGCTCCATTCGTGTCTGGCGGTACGAAGGCAAATCCAAACACATTGCGATTATCTTGCGCGCTTTGTCCGTCGAAGCTGCTGAGCAGCGTGACGCCATTCAGCGGGCCTGCAAGTTGCGCCGAAACCGGGTCCGAATTGGGATTGCTGAGTGCCGGTCCGGTTGATCGCGCGGTTGGATTCTGCGCGTCCGCGCTACTGCTGTTTAGTGACCCGCCGACAGCCATTTGCGACAGCGGAGGTGATAAGTCATGCTTCGAAGCCTTGATCACTTCAGGATCGCCTGCCATTGCAAGCGGAACCCATGTGAACACCAGAATGGAACGAAATAGCCAGTTGAGAGAACGGAACATGCACCCCATCATCGAGCCTCCTGATCCTCTCGCTGTTCGGAGGACTGGGGATTTTACTCAAAGCTCTCAAACATTCCAACCATTTCGAAAATGCGGGATTTACGGTTATTCCGGCACTGGATGGCAGCTCGGTCACGCATCAACTTCAATGTTTGGATTATTTTCTTGCCACGTGTGCACACATTAATCTACAAGCCTGGCGCGAGCAACGATGAGAGCACATGGGTACTGACCAGCTGCCTGACTTCGTACGAACGACTTCGCAACAACGTCGGGAAGGGCAGCCTTGCAATGCTGGTGCCGAGTACTTCCACGAAAGCAGCTAGTGAGACTATGACATTCAGCCAAGCCCAAATGCATATCTGCTTTGTCATTCGGGAGCAGAACGGCACCTACTCAACCAACCAGCAACATCTGCCTCACGCCGCTTTCAATTCTTTGCGTTCGACTTTCTTTGTCTTTCTATGCAAAGAAACGCTCGCCAGCCAGGGGAACAAAAACAGCGCAGCGCTGGCGGCAGTTGCAGAACCGAAGATGACAAACACTCCAAAACGCAGCGTAGGCGGGAAGTTCGAAAGGAGAAAGATTCCAAATCCGCAACAGATCACTAAAAGATTCGTTCCGATCGGCCGCCACAGATGCGAGCATGCGTTCGACCATACGTCCCAAGAGCTGAGGTTCGAATTCTCCCGCTTGGCGAAGATGGTGAGATAGATCATGGCGTCCACTCCCATCCCAAGATCGAGATTGGCGGCTGAAGCGGTAATGAAGTCGAGTGGCATCCCGAGATAGGCGATATATCCACGCACGACCACCGGGATGATGGCCAGGGTTATCAGCATGGCCAAGCCCACACGCAATGAGCGGGAAAAGACAAAACCCATCACCGTGAAAATGCCGACCAGCAACGCCCTGCCGGTAATGATGCTGGATGTGATCAGCCGGCCCATGTCAGCCAGTAAGCTGTATTCGCCACCCACCAGCAGCGTGCGAAAGCCCTCTCGTTGAACCGTCTCCTCCATGCGGTGGATCACTGCTGTACGCGGCGTGCTCCGCACCGACTCCCGCATGCGCAATAAAAAGAGTGCCTTCTTGTGATCGGGAGTTATGAACTGCCGCGCCGGTGCGCCGTGTTTCGGCTCCTCAAGGATGCCGATTTCCTTCTTTGTTTTGGATTCTCCCTGGAAGAATCCTTCTATCGACAAGAGCTTCGAGTACCAGTGTCGGTTGATTTCGCTCTGAATGACCACCAGAGACATAACCTTCCCCACTGCGGGATCCTTTTCCAACGCGTCGTTGAGCGCCCAGAGCCGCTTGTAGGCCTCCTTGGTATCGAGCGAAGCGCCTCGCCTGTCTTCTACTTCGAGTTTTAGGGGGCTGCTGCCGCCGGAACGATCGACGGCCTCAAGTCCCTGTCGAATGTCGCTTCCTTTTTTGAAATAGAAGAACAATGGCGGATCTGTATCCAGGCGCAGCAACCCAATCACACCTACGACGCCGAAGATTACTAACCCGATGGCGAGCGGGCGGTGGCGCTCGGAAAAGAACGATCGCAGCCGCGATGCAACGGCCTTCGTCCAGTGCAGCTTTGCGCGCGGCGGTGAGGCGAAAGCCAGAAACCAGGGGTACAGCGCATAAGCGGCGAGGAAGGCCATCGCTGCGCCTACCGCGCCACCCGTCCCGAGATGCTTCATGGATGTTGAAGAAACGAACAGGAGGCTGGCGAAACCGAGCAACATGCAGACTGCACTCCAGAATGACGGCGCAACGGTTTCTTTCACCGCACTCCAGACGGCCGCCTGCGCGACTGACTCTTGGTGTTGTCGAATCCTTATCCAGTTGAACGTAAGAAAGACCATGGGTGAGAGGGTCATGACGAACACCATGGTCGATAGGTTCGCGGTGACCGGCCCGATCGGAATCCGAATGTGTTGGTTGATGATGAGCGTCGCAGCACTCGAAGTTGCGCACGCGACGAATGCGCCCAGCAGGATCCACGGTGAGCGAAATAGAACGAACAACACCACGCCAAACACAGCCACCGCGGCCAGACTGAAGGTTCTCAGGTCTCTCGCCATGGTCCGCGAAATCGTTTCGGTGACATAAGGAAGTCCCGAGATCACCACGTGGAAGCCGGGCCGGTCGAATCTCGTCTTCAGCGCCTGGAGGTCGTCGATCATTCTTGTCTCGACGTGGTCGTTGACCGTAGCGATGACATCCGTGGATCGGCGATCTTTGCCGATAAGAGTGTCGGTCCAGAGTGCGCTCTTGAGCGCATCCTCGAGGTCCTTCGGCCCGTGGCCCTTCGGCCCAGGGTCAATGGATATGACAGCCGTAACTCCGGGTACCTTCGCCAGTTCGACCGACAATGCGTGGATGCGCTCTGCATACGCGGGTGACGCGATATCGCCGATGACGGTCAAGTCGATCTCATTCATTTGCCCTGGGAAGGTCCTGGAGATCTCGTTGTCGGCTCGAACTTGAGAATCCTTCTTGGAGAAGAAGAAGTTCTCGTCCACCTTCGGTTTCAAATCCACTGAGTGAAGAAATACCAGGAGCACGAAGGCAGTGATGGCGAGGCAGCCCAACACCGGCATGTAGCGGAGCAGCAGTTGCTTGCGACGCGAGGACCGTTTGTCGCTGCGGATCGGTGTCACCATGGGCTAAAGCCTCGACGAGCAGTCCTCGTAACCTGCAGATAAAATTGGGCTCCTTCACGTAGGAAGTTGCGGGAGTGGTTCGGGATGTCCCTCGGCCTGCTTCGGCCCGCTTACCGTAAGTCCCAGCTGCAGAATATTGGGTTGAAGTTCAGGTCTAAGCTGTTGCGGGAGGCGGAATACAAGGTCTACAGCTGTTCAGGACGGAAGAATTGGCCACAGCGCAGGTGCTACACAGATTCGCCGTCGTCCTCGTCGTTAGCCGAGACGAGAGCGAGCATTAGGTCTCGGATTTAATGCTTACCTAACCAATCTTATGAACCTCGCGAGGCTGTCGATCTCGTCTATTCATTGTTGAATCAAGCGGCGTGAGCCGATGTTCGGTCAAACATCACGCTCATCTTTCCACACTTCCTGCTGCTTCTTATGTTCGGAGAACCGAGTGGCAAGCGCATTTCGCGTGGCGCTTTCTCCAGCACGGATTAGTCGATCAACAAAGTCGCGGACTGGCAAGTAGCCTCTTATGGGAATAGCCGTTTGGATCAGCAGATCGGTAGCCTGCACTGCGCGTAAATAATGACGTGGATAGGCTCGTTGGGCGTTGGGATTTGTATGACTCAGTCCGAGACCACGAAGCAGAGCGCTCAGCTCCCAGACGTCAGAGCTGATGACGAAGTCCGCTCCCAATTGACGGCACGGAATGGAAGGGAGGACGCATGAGATGCCTCCATCCTTTAGCCGCGCTCCATCGAGTGAGACAGGCCGGCGCCAGACGCGGACCGCACAACTTGCGCTGATCGCTGAAGCCAGTGCACCCTCCATTATGGGAATCCTAGCTTTCGTTGGCAGTGCGGTAGCTATTGCGGCAAATGGCAGATGTAGGTCTGCAAAGCTTTTCGGCAGGTATCGGGCGCAAAATTGCTCTAGCTTCGGCGCGTACAGCAGACCAGGCCAGAAGACTTGATGGGCCATATCGGCAAGATCAAACCAGCGCATTCCAGA
>DATLKS010000431.1:0-2185 GCA_035538255.1 Terriglobales bacterium | reverse complement strand
ATCAGAAGGCCGCGTCAGCAAGTTTGAAAGCTGGGAATTTCTTTCCGCAGTCATCGACTCCCAGGGAATTTGCCGGGGCATCTGCGCTATCGACTTGCGATCCATGGAGGTTCGCACCTTAGCGGCCGATGCCGTGATTATGGCGACAGGCGGAATCGGAGCAATTTTCGGAAAATCGACAAACTCGGTGGTCTGTACCGGATCGGCACAGTCTGCCCTATATCAGCAGGGGGCTTATTACGCCAATGGTGAATTTATCCAGGTGCATCCGACGTCGATTCCGGGAGATGACAAGCTTCGCCTGATGTCAGAGTCGGCGCGCGGCGAAGGCGGACGAGTCTGGGTTCCGAAAGCAAAGGGAGACAATCGCGATCCGCGCAGCATTCCCGAGTCGGAACGCTGGTACTTCCTTGAAGAGTGGTACCCGAAATATGGGAATCTGGTGCCGCGCGATGTGGCAACTCGGGCTATCCACAAAGTCGTTTACGAGCATGGACTAGGCATCGACGGCCAGCCGATGGTCTATCTCGACCTCACGCACATCGATCGCGCCACACTCGACCGCAAGCTCGAAGGCATTCTGGAGATCTACGAGAAGTTTGTCGGCGACGATCCTCGCACTACTCCGATGAAGATATTTCCCGGCATGCATTACACCATGGGTGGACTCTGGGTTGATTTCAAGCAGGCCACCAATATCCCCGGCCTGTTCGCCTGTGGTGAATGCGAATACGGCTACCACGGAGCTAACCGCCTCGGAGCCAACTCACTGGTCTCGTGCATCTTCGGAGGATTTGTGGCTGGTCCGCAGGCCATTGCGTATGCAAGGAACCAATCGAAATCGACAGCGGTCAACGGCGCCTTCGATTCAGAGCGCAAACGCCAGGAGGAGATCAACGGCAGGCTTATGAGCTCCGAAGGCAGCGAAAATCCCTTCCGGCTCTGGCGGGAACTTGGCGAGATAATGACCAAGAACGTTACCGTCATCCGCTACAACGATGCGCTCCGGCAGACTGACGCGAAGATCGTCGAACTGCTTGAGCGCTACCAACGCATTAACCTGAGCGACAAAGATATGTGGGCCAATACGTCGTTCATCTTCACGCGTCAGCTTTACAACATGCTGCAGCTCGCTCGCGTTATTACGCAGGGCGCTGCGCTGCGCAATGAGTCGCGCGGAGCGCATTACAAGCCCGAGTTCCCGGATCGGGATGATGTGAATTTCCTGAAGACCACGAAGGCATACTTTGCGCCCGATGCCGACGAACCGCGCTTCGAGTTCGAGCCTGTGGACACCTCTCTGATCAAGCCACGGCCGAGGAAGTATTGAGATACGCGAGAATTCTGTCCAGAAACTAAAGAGCACCTGAGATCAAAAAGGTCTACAAAGAGACGAATGCCCCAGAACGGCAAAACTGTAATCATCAAAATCAAGCGTCAAGCCTCGCCCCAGTCTGAACCATATTGGGACGAGTTTGCTCTGCCCTGGAAGTCGGGCATGAACGTGATCTCAGCGATGATGGACATCGCCGCCAATCCCGTTACCCGCGACGGAAAACCTTCGCGCCCGATCACCTATGACTCTAACTGTCTGGAAGAGGTCTGCGGCTCTTGCGCGATGCGCATCAATGGCCGCGCACGGATGGCCTGTTCGGCCCTGATCGATAAGCTCGATCAGCCGATCACCCTCGAGCCGCTTTCGAAGTTCCCCGTGATTCGTGATCTTGCTGTCGATCGCTCTGTACTGTTCGAGAACCTGAAGCGGGTCAAGGCATGGGTGCCGGTGGACGGAACCTACGATCTAGGTTCCGGGCCGCGGCAGAGTCCACGCCAGCAGGAGGAAGCCTATCCGCTGTCCCGCTGCATCTCATGCTGCTGCTGCATGGAAGTTTGTCCGCAGTTCAACGACAAGACCAATTTTGTCGGCGCTGCTACCATCGCGCAGGTTCGTCTCTTCAACACTCATCCCACTGGTGCTGCTCTGAAAGAAGATCGTCTGCACGCTCTGATGGGCGACGGAGGCATCCAGGAATGCGGCTACGCGCAAAATTGCGTAGAAATCTGTCCTAAAGATATCCCTCTCACCAATGCGATCTCTGAGGTCAGCGTGCAGGTAATGAAGCAGGCTATCAAAGATATTTTCACGCGTTAACAGATCTTCAGAGAGAGCGTAAACCGATTCGAT
>DATLKS010000430.1:0-1607 GCA_035538255.1 Terriglobales bacterium | reverse complement strand
GCTGATGCTGTCCCACGGTAAGACGAATGAATCGGATCGCAAGCGAAGCTCGCAAAATCTCGAGGAGGCGCAGATGCTCCTCGCCATCGCCGCCATAGGCTCCTCAATTCATCGTCGCAAGCTTCGCGTGCGCTCTCGCATTTCGCGCCATCGGACGTATTGTTCTGGGCGCGATTCACTGGACATTTCCTCGTCCTTGAGCCAGAACCGAAACCATTCGAGATTCCGCTCATATACCCACCATTTGGTCGAAGGGCTTCGCTTTACATGACCTTCGTCCGGGTATTCATACCACTCGACGGCGGCCCCTGCGCGACGTAGCCGAAACCAGGTCTCAGGCGTTCCAAAGTGTTGCTCTCCGTCCGATGATTGCAAAAGGAGCGGCGGCAAGTCTGGGCGGGCGTTTATCCCCAGGGAAAGTTCCTTCCACTGGGCAAAAGAAGCCTCGCTAGAAACTGCGAATCCACGAGAGTCGAGAGACTCCGCAAAGCGCAGGCCACCCAAAACGTAGTTCATCGGCTCCCAGCTGCCGGACGCGGCACTGACAGCCCGAAAAACCTTGGAGTTCCACTCAGCATACATCGCGATCTCAGCGCCGTAGCTGAGCCCCGTCAGACCACATCGCTCGGGATCGATTATTCCTTCGTCCGAGAGCTTGTGGCGCACCCATTCCATTGCCCGCAACGGCCTTGCGACTCGTTCGATCTCCGAACCGAAATCCCCTTTTAATGAGGTGACGTTTGAATCGCGTGAGCTCATCGCGAAGACCGCAATCCCATGAGCGGTCAGAACCGGGATGGGAACCTCGTCGCCAACGGAAGCGTAGAACCCAGGAGAAGACAAGTAATTCGTGAAGACCAGCGGGTACTTCCTTCCTGTTTCATAATCGTTTGGCAGGTACAGCCTGCCATAGAATTCCGCATCACAGCACTCGATCCTCATGAACCGTACGGTCGGCAGGGATTTCTTGATGAACGCTTCGTTTGGAGAAAAAAGAGCCGTCAGTTCCCCAGTCTTTAAATCAATCTTCACCAGCTCGTCCGGGTTCACATTCGTGTTGCGGACAGCCACAACTACGCCCCCGTCGCGACTGATCTCCGAGGCCGCGTTCGGAAAGAACAAACCCGCTTCCTCGCGGTGGATTTGACGAGTGTGCCCTGCAATATCGACGGCGTTCACAGAAGAGCTCTCGGCACCCAGACTGGAGTAATACACTTCCCGGCTGTCGGCACTCCAACCGAGGATGGTGTAGAGCACCGACGCTCTGGTCGGTGCGACCAGGACCCGGCCCTGGCCTTTCTGGTCCATGGCCGATCCGAGAACAAGCTTGGAGGTTCTACGTGGAAGCGGTGCATGCGGCAGATCGCTACCTTCATTTTCGAGCGCGACAATCAGATTTCCGTTCGGCGCTAGGAACTTTCCTCGAATCACGGAACGAGGCACTCCAGAATTCGTGCGCTCGGCATGGGGCATTGGATCGCCGAGACGCAATTCTCCTCGGAAGCCAATGTAGGAAGGTTCCTCCGACCGGGTCATCGCCGCCGCTCGCGAACCCCAGGAATAGATTCCGTGCTCGACCTGGTACTTCCCGGCCGGCTTCGGATTCT
>DATLKS010000429.1:0-11341 GCA_035538255.1 Terriglobales bacterium | reverse complement strand
GAAATCACCCAGCACGCGGATGTCCTCAACCACGTTCTTCCTGCCGCCACGATGCTCCTCAAGCAGCTCGGCGCGTCCTTTTGTATTCAGGACTCCGGATTGCCGCAGCTCTTGGCCTAAGTCGAGCGTTCCCGGTGCAAGTTGCTGAGAAAACTCGACTTTCCTTAATTCAAGCTCTTGAAGACTGATGAACATCGCCAGCTACCCTAGCCTCTCGTTCGCAGGTTGCCGGCTCGCACAGGAGCCCACAGCACAAAAATACGACCAGCAGGGCAAAACTCAAGGATAAGGATTGTTGAGCAGGGGTGTCAAGAAAGGGGCGTGCCCCGTGCCCCGGTGCTGTTTTAACTACAACACGGATTTAAGACAGCGCCCCTCCGGAGCAGTAATTCCCGTCAGCGACCTGATAACAGGTGAGCCCCTGTCCCCGCCATATCTGGCGGATGGAAATTGCGTCGTCGATCACCAAGGCAACGCGGTTCTGGCCAACGTTCCTGTGTCGCGAACATTCCGGGCGCAAGACCGACCGCTCTTCTCAAGACGGACTTGAATTTTCGACAACAAAACTGTGTTGGCGGTTTAAGTCGCATATTTTGACCGAATCGTGGGTTTACATCCTTGCGTCTAATTGACTTCAGACTCATGCAATCCATCAGCAGAGACGAGTTAAAGGAAGCTATAGATCGGCATCAGGTGTCGCTCGTTGACGCGCGCCCCCCGGAAGACTTTGCCAAGTCGCACCTTCCTGGTGCGATAAATATTCCAACCGGGAAGGCCGCCGAACTCGCGCCGCAATTGCTGCCGGATAAGAAAGCATTCATTGTCACGTATTGCGTAAACTTTACGTGGAAGCTTTCCGAGCAACTCACGCGCGAGCTGCTTGCGCTCGGATACAAGAATGTCCGGAATTACCAGGAAGGTCGGCAAGACTGGATGAAGGCAGGCTTGCCTCTCGAGGGGACAGCTCCGTACGAGCGCATCCACACCTTCCATCCAAGCGCCAGTGAAGCCGAGGCACAGAAACAAGTGAGGCAAGCGGGATAGCTCGTGGCTTTCCAATCACTCGCTGCGCTCTTTGTGCGCCGGCGAACTTAATCCAGACTTCTTTCCGCTATTGTTAGGCAAATCGTCTTAGTTACCTTCACTTGCGAACCGGATAGCTTTAGCTTCCGGTGCTCCGCCTCTACTTCGTCCTGATTCTCGCCTGCTGTTGCATTGGTTGCGGTGGAGGAACTGAGTCCGCCCCGGCGCCGAGTGCTGCACTACAACTTACCGCTCCCTTGCCTAATTTGGTTCCTGCCACAACGACACCCGTCCCAGTGGCCAACGCAGTGAGTTATACAAACCCGCTCCAGATCGCGCTGGCTGATGGCACAAGCATCGAGAGCTGTCCTGATCCTTCGATCATTCACGGGCAGCAGCCGGGTGACACCTTCTGGTACATATACTGCACAAACGAAATTTTCCATGACGGTTCGCCACTCCATTTAATACCGATCTCTAAATCGCAGGATCTCGTGCACTGGACGTATTCGGGAGATGTCTTCCAACAGATGCCGAGTTGGGTGGCTGCCGATGGCGGTGTATGGGCGCCGGACATCCAATATTTCAACGGCAAGTACTACCTCTACTATGCCGTCTCGAACACCACGATTCCGGGCAGCGCAATCTTCGTAGTCACGAGCTCCATGCCTACCGGCCCGTGGAACGCGAGCACCGCTCCGGTGGTTGCGTCCAGCTCCGCGCCGTGTTGCTCCGGCCTGCGAATGACCATCGATCCCGCTGTCGCTCAAGACGACAACGGACAACGCTATATCTTTTACGGCACGTACACCGGAGGGATCTCAGCCAGAACGCTGAGCGCAGATGGTATGAGCTCGCTTCCGGAAACGGAAGTGCAGATCGCAGTTCCAAATCGGTACGAAGCCCCGTACATCGTAAAGCGCAATGGCTATTTCTACCTGTTCGTCTCGGCAAGCAATTGTTGTAACGGTCCGCTTACGGGCTACGCTGTCTTTGCTGGACGATCGCAAAACATCCTCGGCCCCTACATGGATCGCGATGGCTTCTCTCTGCTCGACGCCCGTGTAGGCGGGACACCGACCCTGGTCATGAACGGAAATCGCTTTGTTGGTCCCGGACACAACGCTATTCTCACCGATGCCGCCGGTCAGGACTGGATGCTGTATCACGCAGTCGATCTAGACAAGCCGTTCTTTGCCAACGGATGGACACGGCGTCCGGTGATGCTCGACGCCATCGACTGGATCGATGGCTGGCCGCGCGTGCGGAATCAGGCTGGCCCATCCGACAATGCGCAGACAGCGCCCGTTGTGGTCGCCGGCCATCCCAACGCTCACGTCACTTCTCCAGCGCCGTTCGATACTCCGGGAGCGCCGATTTCCGCTCTCTCCGATGAGTTCTCTGGCAGCGCACTCTCGCGGCAATGGAGTTGGATTCGTCCGCCCGCGCCAACTGCTTATGCAGTCGCCGGAGGCACTCTGCGCTTCGACACTCAGCCGGGGGCGTTGTACGTTGGCAGCAACAATGTCTCGATCCTCACCGAGGCAGCACCGAGCAGTGATTATGTTGTCGAGGTGAAGCTGTCAACGTCAGTACCAGTCGCTGGCGACTACAGCTTTGTGCAGGGCGGCGTGCTGATCTATGGCGACGACAATAATTACGTGAAGTTGGTCGATGTAGCCATCGCCGGTACGCGGCAAATTGAATTTGGCAAGCAGACCAACAACGTTCCCGCTAATTATCCGCAATACGGCAGCACGTTGCTCGCCTCACCTGCCGACTCGACTTATCTCCGCATCGTGAAACGCTCATCATCAAATGGTGGAGAGTTGTATACCGCGTATTCGAGTCACGATGGCGCAAACTGGGAGCGTGGTGGGACCTGGACGCACTCGCTCGGATCCCACGCAAAAATCGGACTCGTTTCCATGAATGGAGCAGGGTTTTCTACTTACTTCGATTACGTAAGGGTGAATGTCCTAGTTAATTGATCGTGATTTTTATTGATGGCGTGAATTCATGATTCAACAATCAGAAATCGCAGAATCGCGAGATATCAGATG
The DNA here is from genome assembly GCA_035538255.1 of Terriglobales bacterium. Taxonomy (GTDB): domain Bacteria; phylum Acidobacteriota; class Terriglobia; order Terriglobales; family Acidobacteriaceae; genus Gp1-AA112. The sequence goes on along the minus strand of DATLKS010000429.1, from coordinate 8,255 downwards.
TAAATTCGTCCCGGCCGAGGCATCACTACAACTCTCACCTTCTCTCACGATCTTCTCGCAATGATAAGTGGCGCAGATTGTCGCAACAGTAAATTCCAATTACCAGCTCATCCAACCAAGCTGCAGGAATCTTCTTCACACAAGTAGCAAACATACGAAAACGCAAGCGATTCATTTCATCTTTACTAAAGGTTTTGGTCAGAGCCTTGGTTGCCGATCTTTCGGTTCTTATAGCTGGATTGTTTTTAGGGGATCTTTTCTACTTCTCTCGCGCGGGAAGCCGGGCCGAGCAATGGGTTCGACAACTGGCAAATCGCAAGAAGTTAGCAGTTGCCCTCTGCGCGACGCTCGCGCTGGTTCCACGCGCGATGCTGCTGCCCGTGATGCCCATTCCCAAGCCGCAGATAGTCGATGAGTTCAGCTACATCCTCGGCGCAGAGACATTAGCAAAAGGGCGGCTGACGAATCCGGTTCATCCTCTCTGGCAGCACTTTGAAAGCTTCCACATCAATATGGTGCCGACTTACGAGTCGCAGTATCAGCCGGCGCCCAGCGCCTTCATGGCGCTCGGTCTCATTTTAGGAAAGAGCTGTTGGTGGGGTGTGTGGCTGGCTACCGGCCTGATGTGCGCAGCAATCTGTTGGGCGCTGCAGCCTCTGATCGGTCCGGCCTACGCTCTTCTTGCCGGTGTCTACTCCGCGTTCAAGTACAGCATCGGCAGCCAGTACAGCGACTCCTATTGGGGAGGCTCAGTATGCGCATTGGGCGGCGCACTGACGCTTGGAGCCCTCATACGCATCATCCAGACGCGTTCGGCGAAGTGGGCTCCGTGGCTTGTACTTGGCGTCGGCTTGCTGGCGAATAGCCGGCCGTACGAAGGATTCCTCTTTGCCCTTCCGCTCGCACTTGGCCTTCTGGTGTGGGTAGTGCGAACGCACACCTACATTCGCATTCTTGCTCCCACAATGGCACTGGGAGTGATACTCGTCGGGTGGATGGCCTACTTCAACTATCGCGGCACCGGACGTCCCACCGAGATGCCATACACCGCAAACTTCGAGCAATATCACTTTGTCCGACCGTTCTTCGGGATGGGAATGAAGCCGTTTCCGCATTACAACAACTATGAAATGGCCGCGCTCTTTTCGGCCTGGGAAGGAACCCCGGGGCGGTTGGCCAGAACGTGGAGTGGAATCCAAAAGCTGGAAAAGACCAAGTTCCACTTCTATTATCGCGAGCACTTTGCGCCGCTGCTCACGCTTGCGCTAATTGGCTGCTTTTTCTGTTTTCGACGCGAGCAGCGCAGTTATCTCGGCTTCACCTTTTCAGCGGTTTTGATCGGATTGTTTGCCGTCGTGTGGTGGCCACTATCGTCTTATCCGGCTCCGCTGCTCGTTAGTTTCTACGGTCTCGCGTTTCTCGGCATCCGCTACTTTGGAACCGCGCGACCGCGCAATTACCGGCTTGGGCGCTATTGGGCGAGAGGATTGGCTGTAGCGGTTCTCATAGTTCCGCTCATCAACATTCCGCACGAGATTCATAAGGCGAGCAAGATTCGTTATCCGCTGCAATGGAACGAAGACCGCGAACGTGTCATGCATCAGCTTGAGGCGCAGCCTGACAATGCGCTTGTTCTGGTCAGCTATGCGCCGATGCACGATCCCGCGCAGGAGTGGGTCTACAACACTCCGGACATCGATTCGCAGAAGGTGATCTTTGCCCGCGCGCTCGGAGCGGAGAAAGATTGCGACCTTGTCCACTACTACGACAATCGCCGTATCTGGTTTGTGCGCGTTGGCCTTGGTCCGTGGGCGCGGCTGGAGCCTGCCGACTCGCTGGTTTCGTACTGCAATGCAAGTCCCACTTTGAAAGCCACTCTCACTGTCCCTGGGGAATTACCGTGAACACTTGGCCAAAAACTGCTGTCATTATCGGCGCTGGTCCTGCGGGACTTACAGCCGCATTCGAACTTTTGCGTAATAGCGACATCAAACCCATCGTGCTCGAGAAGAGCGATCAGATGGGGGGAATCTCGCGCACCGTGAACTACAAAGGTAACCGCATGGACATCGGCGGACACCGCTTCTTCTCCAAGAGCGATCGCGTCATGAACTGGTGGTTCGAGCACATGCCCTTGGAGACTTCCGTCGATGGCAACGAAAATGGGAAGGGGCATGCTCCGCTGCATATTGCGTATCAGAATAGAACGCGTGAGATTTCAGCGTGCACGAATGGGAATGGCAACGGCTGCCATCCCGATCTAGTAATGCTGGTGCGACGGCGCAAGTCCCGCATCTATTTTCTGCGGACGTTCTTCGACTATCCCATCACGCTGAGCGCGGACACATTGGGGAAGCTTGGGCCGATCCGCACGCTGCGCATTGGTCTGAGCTATATGCGCAGTGCGGCGATGCCAATCAAGAACGTGCAGAACCTGGAACAGTTCTTCATCAACCGCTTTGGCCGCGAGCTGTATCACACGTTCTTTAAGTCGTACACAGAGAAAGTCTGGGGAGTGCCATGCGATCAGATCAGCGCCGAGTGGGGAGAGCAGCGCATCAAGGGTCTTTCGATCAAAAAGACGCTTCAGCACATCATCCAGAAGCAACTCAAAAGGCGACGCGAGCGCGACATCGCGCAGAAAGAGACCGAGACTTCGCTGATCGAGCAGTTCCTGTATCCGAAATATGGTCCAGGACAAATGTGGGAAACAGTTGGCAAGAAAGTGATCGAAATGGGCGGAAAGGTTATCACCGGCTTCGATGTGACTGGAGTCCACTGCAGCGGCCATCACGTCATGGCGGTGAGCGGCACAGATGCCGCTGGAGAGACACGGCGTTTTGAGGGAGATTACTTCCTGTCCACAATGCCCATAAAGGAACTCGTGGGTTCGCTTGACGTTCCTGTCCCGGCAAATGTGCGCGAGGTCAGCGCCGCCCTGCAGTATCGCGACTTCATCACCGTCGGCCTCCTGCTCAAGAAGATGAAGGTGAAGGAGAACAATCAAAACCTGATTGAAGACAACTGGATCTACATCCAGGAGCCCGATGTCAAAGCTGGGCGCCTGCAGATCTTCAACAATTGGAGTCCGCACCTGGTCTCCGATGGCGGGAACGTGTGGGTAGGAGTCGAGTATTTCTGCTACGAGGGCGACGAGCTGTGGAACAAGACTCCGGAGGAGATGGCGGACTTTGCCGCCGAGGAGCTGGACCGAATTGGGATCATCGACAAGAACGACGTGCTTGACTCGACGGTGATCAAGATGCCCAAGACCTATCCTGCCTACTTCGGAGCCTATAGCCGTTTCGACGAAGTCCGCGGACATCTCGACAGCTTTGAGAATCTATTTTTAGTCGGCCGCAATGGCATGCACCGATACAACAACCAGGACCATTCCATGCTCACCGCGATGGAAGCGGTAAACAACATTCTTACCGGCCGCAAGGATAAATCAAACATCTGGGAGGTCAACACCGAGGCCGAATACCACGAGGAGAAGCAGATGCCAAGCGTCGAAGAGGAAAGAAGGGCAGCCTGACATATATAAGGTGGCCTCTCGTATAAGGTGGCCTCTCGGCCGATTCGCATCCGAACTGTCATACTTACACGCGGACTTTCATCGTTACGCGATAACTGTCATCCTTGCGCGCGCAACTTTCATCCCTTAACGAACTGTCATCCCGAAGCGCCGTTTTTGCGCGAGGGATCTGTTTTCCGTTGTTCTGCGCAGAACGGCGAAAAGCAGATCCCTCACCCGCACCTCAAAGCGTGCGATCAATTCGAGCATCGCGGCGGGTTCGGCATCACAGCTCTTCGCGTGTGTACCGTGCATCCGCGGCCCAGGGTGGCCGAGTCTGTGTCACGGCGTGGTGTGACACAAACTCGCCGGATCCACGTCACCGCTTTTTTTTAGAACAACGGATCAGATTCCGTCGGTCTAACTCGCCTTGAAAGCAAAGCACTTGCACGCCAATAAAATTCCCTGCTCGTTCCTCGTCGTTTAAATTCTTTATTTTCTTCTCCCATTTTAGAACTGCGATCAACGGATCGTGACACCTCACCCTATTGACTTTTTTCCGCGATTCGTCGTAGCACAGAATCAGGAGTCAAAATCGGGAGAGGTGCCACTGTGGGAAGCGTTCGAGTGGGAACATCGATAAGAACTCTGCGCCAAATTGCTGCGATCGAGAAGCTGAGGTCTTCGTCTACCTCGCAGCGGATCGCGATCAGATGGGATATCCCAATGGGATTAATCACATAAGTCGTTTAGATGATGGGAGCACAGGGATTTCGATGTTTTTCGCTCAATCCGTTGATCTACAAAACGTGGATACGGAGCCAAGGCCGGCCGGTTCCTACGCGCTTTCAAAACGGCATAGAGGAGGATTTAGAGTCCAACAACGCGCTGGATGGCAGGCCGCAACTGGCTCAGTATCAGAAGCGCTTTCATGCTATAATTCAGACAGCGCGCTGGGCAGCTAACATCCTGAGAAACCAATAATTTACGCCAATACGAGACTGCTTTTTGAAGGGCAATCTCGGGGCGGCTGCCGCGCCCAAATTCAGCTCGGATTTTTAGTTCCCAACCTGTGGATTACGCCGAGACAAAGAGACGCAAAGGAGTCCCACGCACGGTCCCAACGCCGTGCTCTACCGGACTTGCAAGGCTAGTAGCCGGCAGCCAGTAGCCAGCAGCTAAGAATGGCAGACGATCAGAATCCCCAACTCCCCCTAACGCCTCCGGGCGGTGAGCCGCCTCAAGGTCCAGGCGCGGCCAACATAGTTCCCATCAACGTGGAAGAGGAGATGCGCCGTTCGTATCTCGACTATTCCATGTCGGTGATCATCGGGCTCGCATTGCCTGACGTCCGCGATGGACTCAAACCCGTGCATCGTCGTGTGCTTTACACGATGAACGAGATGGGCCTGCAGTACAACAAGAAGTACACCAAGTGCGCCAAGGTTGTCGGACAGGCGATGGGCGTCTACCATCCGCATGGCGATAGCGCCATTTACGACACACTGGTGCGCATGGCGCAGGATTTCTCGCTCCGTTATCCATTGGTAGATGGGCAAGGAAATTTTGGATCGGTGGATGGCGATCCACCGGCCGCGATGCGGTACACCGAGTGCCGTCTGGAGAAGATTGCGGGCGAAATGCTCGCCGACATCGATAAAGAAACCGTCGACATGGCTCCCAACTATGACGAATCAACCACGGAGCCGACGGTTCTTCCCACACGCATTCCCAACCTGCTCATCAATGGCTCGAATGGAATCGCAGTCGGTATGGCGACCAACATTCCGCCACACAATCTGACAGAAATCGTGGATGCGACCATCACCCTGGTGCAGAACCCCCAGACCACGTTGAAGGAAGTTCTCAAGATCGTTAAAGGTCCCGACTTCCCCACCGGCGGTTTCATCTACGGACGAGGCGGCATCGAGCAGGCCTACACCACCGGACGCGGGCGTTTCACCGTCCGCGCCAAAGCTGCGATTGAAAGCCTCACGCAAGGACGACAGGCAATCGTCGTCACCGAGATTCCATACCAGGTGAACAAAAGCGCGCTGATCAAGCGCATCGCCGAACTGGTAAACGACAAGGTGATCGATGACATCTCTGACGTGCGCGATGAGTCCGATCGCGACGGCATGCGCATTGTGATCGAGCTCAAGCGCGGAGCCGAGCCACAGATCATCCTCAACCAGCTCTACAAGCACACCTCGATGCAGGAAGGCTTCAGCATGATCTTCCTTGCCGTGGTGAACAATCAGCCACGCGAGATGGGTCTGGTGCAGGCGATCCAGCACTTCATCGATCACCGTGTCGATGTTGTGCGCCGCCGCACGGCTTACCTGCTGGCGCGCGCTCGTGAACGTGAGCACATCCTCGAAGGCTACAAGATCGCGCTCGACAATCTCGATCAGGTGATCAAGCTGATCCGTGGATCGGGATCGCGCGTTGAGGCGCGAGAGGCGTTGTTGGCGGCCAATTTCAAAGTCACCGACAAGCTGATTCATTCGACCGGCAAACTGAGCGGCAGACAAGCCGATGCCATTCTGGATCTTCAGCTGTATCGCCTCACGCGCCTCTCAACGGAAGAGATCTTCAACGAGCTCAACGAAATCCGCGAGCGGATCGCCGAATACGAGTCGATCCTCGCCTCCGAGAAGAAGCTGCGCAACGTGATCGTGAAAGAGCTCGAAGAAGTAAAGAAAGAGTACGGCGACGAGCGCCGCACCACGATCACCGATGAAGGCGTTGAGTTGACGCTCGAGGACTTAGTCGCAGACGAGCAGGTTGCAGTCACGGTTTCCCATTCTGGGTATCTGAAGCGCACTGCGGTCTCCACCTATCGTCAGCAGCGTCGCGGGGGTACGGGCCGAAAAGGCATGAGCACGCGCGAAGAAGACTTCGTCGAGCAGCTTATCATTGGGTCCACCCATGCCTATCTGCTTATCTTCACCAGCGCCGGTCGCGTGTACTGGCTAAAAGTATACGAAGTTCCCGATGTGGGGCCGGCAGGCAAAGGCAAAGCCATCGCCAATCTCATCTCGCTGCAGCCGGGCGAGAGCGTCCGCGCCATTCTCAACGTGCGCGATCTTGAAGAGGAAGGCAAGTATGTCTTCTTCGCCACGCGCAAAGGCACGGTTAAGAAGACGCCGCTCAAGGACTTCTGCAACGTGATGTCGCGCGGCATCATCGCCATCGGCATCGAGAAAGACGACGAACTTGTCGCCGCCCGCCTCACCGACGGCAACAAGATCGTTTTCCTCGCGTCGCACGATGGAATGGCCATTCGCTTCCAGGAAGCCGATGTGCGGCCAATGGGCCGTCCGGCATATGGCGTGCGCGGCATGGAACTGCATGATAACGACTACATCGTTGGCATGGCTCTTACAGATCCACCGGGTGCGAAGAAACCGAACGGCAAGAAGAAGGTCGACGGTGAAGGCGAAGAGGAGCACGCGCCATCGCTCATCCTGTCGGTAACCGAGAACGGCTACGGCAAGCGCACCGACGCGGAAGAGTATCGTCTCATTTCCCGAGGTGGGAAAGGCGTAATTAACGTCAAGACCACGGAGCGCAACGGCAAGGTCTCGGCCATCATGCAGGTGGACGAAGACTCCGAGTGCATGATCATCAGCCAGTACGGCAAGATCATCCGCATCGATACAAATCAGATCCGCGAAGCCGGACGCGCATCGCAAGGCGTCCGCCTCCTGCATCTCGACGGGGGCGACAAGGTGGCGGCAGCAGTGGTGATCCCGCCGGAGGAGAAGAGCGAGAACGGGACGCTGTTGCAGTGAGCAGCTTAGTAGCTGCGTTAATACCCGACCGCTCTCCCGCCTCGTCTGCCATCCGACCAGCCGAGTCGCCATCCCGTTCCATCCTCCACCATCACTGCATGAACATCGCCTTGCGAGCGCAGCTTTGGATTGATCGTATCTCCGTAGGCGCGCAGCTTCTCGGCAACATCGAAGACGAGCGCTCCTGGCTCGACATCGACTTCGTCGGGCAGGTACTGGTGGTGAATGCGCGGAAACTCGATAGCATCACGCAGCGACATTTTGGAGTCAACGACGTTTACGATCACCTGAAATACCGTATTGGGAATGGTTGCCGAGCCGGGCGAGCCCAGAGCAAACCAAGGCGAGCCGTCGGGACGCAATATGATGGTCGGCGTCATCGAGGAGATCGGCCTTTTGCCTGGCTTGATCTCTCCGCGATCTCCGGGCTTGCTGCTGAAAGCGCTCATGATGTCGTTCATCAGGACACCGGTGCCGGCGATCATCACCTGCGAACCGTAGAAATCATTCAGCGTGTACGTGTTGCTGACGATGTTCCCCGCTTCATCGATGATGGAAAAGTGCGTGGTATCGGCGGATTCGTGTCCAGTGGGAGCGATCGCAGGCGCCTCAGGCGACATACTGGCCGACGGAGTCGCTCGATCAGCTTGGATAGTCGTGGCAAGTTCGCGCGCGTGTTCTTTGCCGGTCAGCAGGTCGATGGGTACGGAAAAGAATGCCGGATCGGCAGAGTACTCGGCGCGATCCTTGAAGGCCCGGCGCATCGACTCGATCATATGATGGCGCTGCTCGACCGATCCTTCCATCCCGATCTGCGCAGGAAAGTTTTCGAAAACGTTCAGCATCTCGATCAGAGTCGTTCCGCCGCTCGACGATGGCGGCATCGAGAGCACCTGATTGCCTCGGAACGTGCCTTTCACTGGACCGCGTTCAATGGCTTG